>DASPVS010000001.1:0-2222 GCA_035622235.1 Acidimicrobiales bacterium
GACGAGCCTCGTTCTTGCCGGGAGTGATTCGGTTCTGGCCCGCAGCGACGGCGAGGTCGTCGATTTGTTGCGCGGTGGTCAGGGTGTGTTCAACATCGTCCCTCTCTCCGGTGTGGTAGAGGAGCTCGACGCGGCCATTTCGAGCATCCGCCAGGGACTTCGACCTCCTCTCGACGCCGCCAACCCCTCGGTCGCGGACAAAGCACCTGCTGCGCGCAGTGCTGCCCCCTGACGTCGGGCAGGCTTGACAAGCAAGTGAACCACCAGTTCGCTCATGAGTCAGAGCGTCACTTCGCACAGTTGTTGGACTTTTACAACGTCAGCTGGGAATACGAGCCGGTGGAGTTCGTTCTTGCGTGGCGTTCCGACCGCACTCCCTGCGCAGCTTTCCGACCGGACTTCTATCTTCCAGAGCACGATTGCTTCGTCGAGCTCACCACGCTCAACCAGAATCTCGTCACCCGTAAACACGCGAAACTGCGGCGGATGCGCGAGCTGTATCCGGACATCGATGTAAAGCTCCTCTACCAGCGCGATTACGAAGCGTTGCTGGCCAAGTACGGCTTTTCGCGGTCATCGTCGCCTGCCGCATAGGCTCCATTCGATGGCGAGGAACGACAAGATCACCGCAGACGAGACATCCGCGCAGACGGACTCCGGCGCGCATGAAGGGTCCGAACTCCGCCACTCGCCGTTGGAGGCCGTTCATCTCCGAGCAGGAGCGAAGATGGTTCGCTTCGGAGGTTGGTGGATGCCTCTGTCGTACCCGAGCGGCACCCTCGCCGAGCACCGCTCGTGCCGGGCTCGTGCGGCCGTGTTCGACGTGAGCCATTTGGGAACCGTGAGAATCGAAGGTCCGGGTTCCTTCGACCTCCTGCAGCAGCAGTTGGGCAACGACCTTGGCAAGATCGAGCCCGGTCGTGCTCAGTACACGCATCTGCTGGACGAGGACGACGGATCGGTCCTGGACGACATCATCGTCTGGTGGCGCGACGAAGAGGTCTTCGACGTCATGCCGAACGCGTCGAACACGGCGCGAGTCGTGCAAGCCCTCGGCGGCATCGACACAACCGCACAACGCGCGGTCGTAGCGGTCCAAGGACCAGACGCGAGGTCGTTGCTCTCATCGGTGTCGCCAGGCGCTGGCGAAGTACCCCGCTTTCGCGTTCGCCGGGTCGAGTGGAGAGGTACGGAGATCGCCGTCGCCGGCACCGGCTATACGGGAGAAGACGGCGTCGAATGCTCCGTTCCGGCGGACAAAGCCGTCGAGTTCTTCGAAGCGGTTCTCGGATGCGGAGTCGCCCCTGCGGGTTTGGGTGCGCGAGACACCCTCCGGCTCGAGGCCGGGCTCCCCTTGCACGGACACGAGCTCGGGCCCGGAATCACCCCCATCCAGGCTGGACTCGCCTGGGCGATCGGTTGGGACAAAGGACCATTTCGAGGGCGCGCGGCACTCGAACAGGAGCGGGAAGATGGACCGGCCCGGCGATTGCGCGGGATCGTCGCGGATGGAAGACAGCCACCGCGCGAGCCCGCACCGGTCCAACGCGACGGCGAGAAGATAGGCGCCGTGACGAGCGGGAATTTCTCCCCTGTGCTCGGGTGTGGCATAGCTATGGCCTTCATAGACACCTCATCAGGAGCCGACGTAGGGGACCCTGTGGCGATCGAGATGCGCGGCCGCGCCTTAGAGGGAGCCCTCACCGCACTCCCGTTCGTTCGTGACGGTAAAGCCACCACGGAACCGGCGGTCGCAGGAGACAAACACAGATAGTGGACGCCTACACACCCCATACCGATGCCGAGATAGGCCAAATGCTCGATTTTCTCGGGCTCGCCACGTTGGAGCAGTTGTTCGAACAAGTTCCGGCGGCGATACGACTTGCAGGAGGCCTGGACCTCCCCGGTGGCATTCCCGAGCCCGACGCGATCGAGCGCATGCAGGACCTGGCGCGGTCGAACCGCGCGGCCGGAAGGGATCTCATCTGCTTCGCCGGCGGCGGCGCTTACGACCACGAAGTGCCTCCGGTGACGAGAGCTCTCGCGTCGAGGTCGGAGTTCGTTACGTCGTACACCCCTTACCAACCGGAGGTCGCGCAGGGTGTGCTTCAGGCGATCTTCGAGTTCCAAACGATGATCTCGCGACTGGCCGGGCTTTCAGTTGCGAATGCGTCTCTCTACGACGGTGCAGCCGCCTTGGTCGAAGCGGTGAATCTCGGGGT
>DASPVS010000002.1:0-2992 GCA_035622235.1 Acidimicrobiales bacterium
CCTTGGCGCTGCGGATTCTCGGCGTTCAGCTGGTGATCGCCCTAATTCTCGGCTTCGCGGGTCACTGGTGGCTCTACCCGCTCCTGTGGTTCGCCCCTTACATGACGGTGTGGCGCGTGCTCAACAGGCTGCGGGCGATCGCCGAACACGGCGGGATGCAGCGCTCGGAAGACAGGCGGCTCACGACACACGTGGTCCGTCAAAGACCGCTCGCCCGTTTCTGGATGGTCCCATACAACACCGGATGGCATCTCGCGCACCACGTCGACATCGGGATCCCTTTTCGTAAGCTGCCGACACTCCACAAGGAGCTCGCCGAGGCCGGATGGATCACTCCGGAGATCGAATACCCGAGCTATGTAGCGTTGTGGCGCGCACTCGCCGCCGGTTGACGTTGTGGCGCGCACTCGCCGCCGGTTGAGGCGGTGGCACGCACTCGCCGCCGGTTGAGGAGGCCGCTCTTCTCGACTGCTGGTCGTAGCGCGCCCTCGCCGCTGGGCGCCGGTTGAGGCAGCCCGCAGATTCCTTTACCGAGGGTGGGCGACCTAAGCTGACGCCCCGTCAGACCGCCATCCATCGACAACGCCTGCCGACACGACCTGCCCAAAGACCTGTCGAGTAGAGCCTCGGACGTCTGGCCGTAACGCACGTGGCAGGCCGATTCACAAGGAGACGCAGATGATCGACTACGTGATCCGCGGCGGCATCGTCATCGACGGCACCGGAGGACCCGCCCGGCGCGCGGATGTAGCCGTCGACAAGGGGCGGATCGTGGCCGTGGGAGACGTCCCGGACCGCGCCTCGCGGGAGCTCGACGCCGACGGGCTGATGGTGACGCCGGGGATCATCGATCCTCACACCCACTACGACGCTCAGCTCTTCTGGGACCCGACCGCGTCGCCCTCGAACCTCCACGGTGTGACGACCGTCATAGGTGGCAACTGCGGCTTCACACTTGCACCCGTCGACGCCGATGATGCGGGCTACATCCGGCGGATGATGGCCAAGGTCGAGGGGATGCCCTTGGTAGCTCTGGAGGAAGGGGTGCCGTGGAATTGGTCGACCTTCGGCGACTACCTCGACAGGCTCGAAGGAAACCTGGGCGTGAATGCCGGGTTCCTCGTCGGTCACTGCGCGTTGCGGCGCAAGGTCATGGGGGAAGGGCGGCACTCCGAGGTGGCGAACGACGATGAGATCCGTTCGATGCGGGAGCTGCTCCGTCGGTCGATCGAGGCTGGAGGGCTCGGCTTCTCTTCGTCACAGTCCCGAACTCACTCCGACGGCGAGGGACGTCCCATAAATTCCACATTCGCCGACCGGAGAGAGATGCTGGCCCTTTGCGAGGAGGTCGCCGCGCACGCGGGCACCACGCTCGAGTACATAACGAGCGGGTGCCTCGACGAATTCTCCGACGCGGAGGTCGACTTGATGGTCTCGATGAGCTCGACGGCGCGACGTCCTCTCAACTGGAACCTTCTTACGGTCGATTCGCGCTCTCCCGAAAAGGCGGAGCACCAACTCCAGGCATCGACACGCGCAGCGCAGAACGGAGGGCAGATCGTGGCGCTCACGATGCCCACGCTCGTTCCGATGAACATGAGCTTTCTCAATCACTGCGCACTGTTCCTCATCCCCGGTTGGGGCGAGGTGATGAGCCTTCCGGTACCGGAACGCATCGCTCAGCTTTCCGACCCGGATGTACGGCGTCGACTCGACGAGCTTGCGCACGCAAAAGAGGCCGGTGTGTTCCGGCGCCTCGCGAGTTGGGGCAACTACGTCATCGGCGACACCTACTCGGACGCGAACCGGGGCCTGCAATGGCGCGATGTCGCGGACATTGCAGCGGAGCGCGGATCACCGGAATTCGACACCCTTCTCGATATCGTGATCGCAGACGACCTTCGTACAGTGCTCTGGCCAAAGCCTTCTGATCGCGACGACGCGTCGTGGCAGCTGCGATCCCAGATCTGGAAGGACCCTCGAGCGATGCTCGGTGGTTCGGATGCTGGTGCACACCTGGACAGGATGTGCGGAGCGAATTATCCCACTGCCTTCATCGGTGACTGCTTGAGACGGCGGAAACTGGTCCCTGTCGAACGTGCCGTGCAGATGATCACCCAGGCACCCGCTCGGCTCTTCGGGATCCGTGACAGAGGGTTGGTGGCAGAAGGTTTCGCTGCGGACCTGTTGGTCTTCGATCCCGAAACCGTCAACTCCGAGCAAGCGCAACTTGTGAACGACCTCCCAGGAGGCGCGCCTCGGCTCTTCGCGGAGTCCATTGGTGTGGTGAGGGTTCTCGTTAACGGAACCGAGACGATCGCGGACGGCAAGCCGACCGGTGAGCTGCCGGGAAACGTGCTGCGATCGGGCCGCGACACGGTGACCGTGGACACGGCCCGATCGAGCTAGCCGTCAAGCAGCGTCCGGATCGAATCCCGATGCATCCACTGCAAGTGGAGCCAAGATCGCGAATTCGCGGCCGTCCGCTTCTTCGACCTGCGGAACGTCGATCGCTTCACCTTCGGGCCCCGGAACATCGGTTCTCCGTGCCCTCACCAAGATCGCGGTGGTGACAGCGGCGACAGCCAGCAACGTCGCGCTGACGGTGAACGCCGTCGTATAGCCGTGAACCAGCGCTGACTGGACTACGGCTTCCGACCTGAGGTGAGTCGAAAGGTACGAAGCTGTGGCCGTCGCGGCGATCGTGTTCAAGAGCGCGGTGCCGAGCGATCCGCCCACCTGTTGCGTCGTGTTCACCGTCGCGCTGGCGACTCCCGCATCTCTCGGGTCGACGCCGATGAGAGCCGTGCTCGACATCGGCACGAAGGCGAGTCCGATACCGAAGCTCACGACGAGCTCGGCCGGGAACACATGCACGATGTACGAGCTGTGAACGCCAAGCCGTGTGAGCCACGCGAGGCCGAGTGCGCCCATGGTCATGCCAGTCATCATCAGGGCACGAGGTCCGACCTTCGGTAGGAGCTGGCTCGCA
>DASPVS010000003.1:0-4425 GCA_035622235.1 Acidimicrobiales bacterium
GACGCCTGGGGAACCACGAGTGGTAGACGTGGTCCTGCTCGGGGCCGAAGGCTTCCGCTGCGAATCGGTCCAGGTAATGGCGTTCCTTGTGGAGGTCCGATCTGGCCCATACGCCCGGGTGGTCGCAGATGAGCCCGAACCACCAGGTGGTGCCGGCTTTCTGCACGCCGACACCCACGAAGTCGGGTGGACCGACGACCTCGCCCGGTCCTAGGGGCGGCGGGGTGAAGTCGAATTTCTCTTCCCAAGGCGCGTAGCGTCCGAAGGTGTGGAGCAGGGCGAGCCGTGTCCTGAACGGCAATTTTTCCAGTACTCGGTTTGCCACGCTTTGTAGGCTCACGGACGCAGGGTGCCACAGAAAAGCGCCCAACTCCAAGCTTTCTGTACGGGTTGTCCTGTACGTTGTTGGATTCGGGGCAGTGGACCGAAGGGGGGCACGGTAATGGTCGACGGGTGTGATCCCAAGCGTAGACCGCTCGTTTTGCACGTTATCCCTACACCCGTCGCCCGCGGAGCCCAGGTCGAGGCGAGAGCGATCGTCGACAGGCTTGATTGCGAATCGCGCGAGCACCGGTTACTGAGCCTTTGCGCTCTTCCCGACGGAGTACGCGTCGACGAGATAGTTAGCGATCGCGCCGCAGGCAAGGTCCCTGCGAACGGCTCCCAGGGAGAAAGCCGCCCTTCGAACGGTCGGGCGGCGTACAAGCAGGGATCGGGTCTGCAGCCGGGACTGGTTCTGGAACTCCGGGCCGCCCTCAGGCGTCTGCGCCCTTCGTTGGTCGTTGCCCACGGAGGGGACCCGCTCAAGTACCTGGTCGCTTCCGGCTCGCGTAGGAGGCGACCTCTCGCTTACTACGCGATAGGCACGCTCACCCGGCCTGCGTGCCACGGGGGCAGGCGCGCGCTATGGAAGGGCTTCGTCGCCCGTGCGGATGTTGTCGCATGTGAAGGCGAGGAGGTCCTCGAGGAGTGCCGCCGCGTCCTTGGGGTTGCGAGTGATCGACTCGTCCTCGCCCCCAACGGCAGGGACCCCGAAAAGTTCCGGCCGCGAGTGCCAGGGGCGAGCACCAACGCGCCGTCGGTGATCACTTTCGTCGGATCGCTCTCGCCGGGCAAGCGCCCGGATGTGTTTGTCAAGGTGGTGAAGGGTCTGCGGGAGCGTGGCCTCGAATTCGACGCGACGATGATCGGCGACGGGTCCATGCGTGACACCTTGCGAGCGCCCGCCGAGGCAGCTGGAGTGAGAATGCTCGGAAGCCGAGACGACGTGGCGGACCTGCTTCGTGCTTCTGACGTGATGATCTTCCCCAGCCGTCCTCAAGGTGAAGGCATGCCCGGGGTGCTGATCGAAGCGGGACTGAGCGGAGTGCCGGTGGTTGCGACAGCCGTACCGGGGGTGCGTTCGATAGTGGCTCACGGTGAGACCGGGCTTGTCGTGGACGTCAACGACGTCGATTCGTTGATGGAGTCGACGGCCTGTCTTCTCCAAGATCCGGCGAGGCGCGAGAAGATGGGCCGTCGTGCCCGCGACCGATGTATGGAGCGGTTTACGCTGGATGCCGTCGAGGCGAACTGGACGAGCTTCCTCACGCCGCTGCTCGACAGGAATGGACAGTGAAGGTCTCCTTCGCCGGTCGCGCATGAGCTCGTCCGTTCGGTCGAAGAGCCTGCCTCGCCGTGTCAGGCTGAGCCTTGAAGTCAGGCTTGAACGGCGAAAAGACTCGGCCTATAGGCGGCTCACAGAGGACTATCTGCTACCTGACGGCAGCCGGCGCGTGTACTTCCACCACATTCGCAAGACCGGAGGGACGAGCCTCCAACGAAGTTTTCTGGCACTTGGCGGAGAGGAACCAGGCGACGTACTGCACCGCATGGCTGCCTCGCGATTCAACCGGACCACGAGCGGAAAATATGCCTTTGCAGCTAACCAAAAAACGGTGTTGTCACAAGGCTTCTACTTCTGTGGATGGTCGCACGTTCCAGCTCACGCCATCGAGCTTCCGCCGGGGACGTTCACCGTTTCCATATTCCGTGATCCGTTGAAACGAGTCCTCTCGTATTTCAACTACCTCGTAGCTGGAGACGAGCCGGGTACTGCTTTTCCCGTCCCCGAGCGCGAGCGCAGGCTGGCGTATGCGGGCTTCGACGACTTTCTCGAGCGTGTCCCAAAGCGCGATCTCTTGAGACAGCTATTCACGTTCTCTCAGGCTCTCGACCCGGAAGAGGCGGCGGACAGGATCCGACGGTGCTCGTTCGTATTCTTCAACGATTCCTACGAGGAGGGCCTGGCAGACCTGGCCGCGCGCTTAGACCTGCCATTGGTGATTCGTCATGATCGCGTGACACCGAAGAGCGTCTCGCCGGGGTCGACCCAGCTCGAACGCCTCCGGGAGCTTCTCGACCCCGAGTACCAGCTGTTTCGACTTCTCGGCAGGCCCGTGGAGGCGAGCACGTGATCACCGCGCGATGGCCAGAGCTTTCGGGTCGAAGTTCAGTCCACATCGGTGCTTATCGGGCTCGATGACTTGTCAGTCGACCAGCGCTTGCTGAAGGCGCCACGCCGCGACCGCCTCCTTGAGGTCTGACGCGTCGTACCATCGAATTGGGGGGGATTCGTAGACCCAAGGTTTTGGATCCACTCCGTGACCCGCGCCGAGGTTGTCAGCTTCCGCCCAGGATTGCGAATAGATCGCGTCGAGGGTCTTGAACCGGCGCCTCATGCTCTTGTTCCCGGTCGCATGGTGATACTGGTTCCGGTCTCCTCCTCCGCACAAAAGCTCCATACGGGCCCTCGTGTTCGATTCCTCTCGATATTGGACGTGATGGCCGACTATTCCTCCGGTCGGTTCGAGCACTTCCTCGCCCATCAAGAGCGTTGCAGTGTGAAAGCCCATGATGCTCATCATGAAGGGTCCCGCGCGATCGAATCTTTGGAGCGGGTGCTTCCAATGGGGTTGGAAGCAGTAACGGGGTCGTACGGGTGCGAACAACTCGCACATGGGTTGGAGGTCGACGGGGTGAAAGCCAGGCAAGCTTTCGGGTTTTTCGACTGGGAAATGGTTGTAGTAACTGCCGCCTACGATCCGAAATCGCCTGTCCAAGGTACCGAGGTATTCCCGAATCGTGAGCCCGTCGGGCCCCTCGGGGAATTCGTCGGCGTCCATCCACAACCACCAGATGTGATCCTCGCCTGACGCCAGGGAGATGCGAGCCACCGCTGAGTTCATGAGCAGGATCCGAACGCGTTCCTCGTAGAGCTCGGTGTGGAAACGCTCAACAAGCGTCGCACCTGCCGCGATCGCTCGGTCCACGGTGGCGTCCGTGCTGTCGTTGTCGATCAGATAGACCGTCTCCACTCCTTGGGCGAAGGCGTTTCGGATGGTCGCCTCGACTACATCCTCCTCCATCCACGATCCGAGGATCGCAAACAACCGGAAGTCACCCAGAAGATCCGGTTCTTCCGGATTCGGCTCGCTGACCACACGCATCTGCCGAGCCGGAGGGAGCGGTCGGCGCAGCGCGCGTCGCACGATGGTGCTAGGACGCATACGGCCAACTATATCGTTCCATTTTCCTCGCCCTTTGGGGACTCCTCAGTCGAAACCGCTAAACTAATCGCGGATTCTTCCCATCTCATGGACGAACTTGACACCAGCAGGCCTGCCGAACACGGCGGCGAGAAGCCACGCCCTATCTTCGTCGTCGGTTGTCCGCGTTCGGGTACGACTCTGCTTCGTAACATCCTCGATTCGCACAAGTCCATAAGTTGCGGCCCAGAGAGCCGGTTCTTGTGGGGCCTGCGAACCATCGAAGAGCGCAATTGGACGACCCTCGTGGGTTTCGGTCTTTCGCTCGATGAGTGGCGTGCGAACGCGCGGACTCTCTTCGAATCCTTCCATCTTCGTTACGCGGAGCGACAGGGCAAGTCGCGTTGGGCGGACAAGAGCCCGGATTATGCACTGATGCTCGAATGGGTGAACGCGCTCTATCCGGAGGCTCAGATCATTCATATCGTCAGGGATCCCCGTGACGTCATCGACGCGTGGCGACGCTTCTACGGAAACAAGGGCATCCATCGTGGGGCTAGAGCCTGGGTTCGCTACGTCGGTGCCGCCCATGGCTTCGCCCGAATGCAAGTGGCGGAGAAGATGACCGAGATTCGATATGAGGACCTCGTTACGCGTCCGGAGCAGACGCTTCGCAAGCTCTTCGCATGGCTGGGAGAGCCGTGGGACGACGCGGTGCTGCAATTCGGCGAACGCCAGCACAGCCTCGGGGCGGTGCCGTTGAATCCCGAAGGAACCGGCGACGGTGTGAATGCGGTGGTGAGGACCGACTCGATCGGAGTTGGACGAGGGCTCTACGTCACATTGCCGCACGCTTACGTTCGCCGCAAGGGAAAAGACCTCTTGGAGGTGTTCGGCT
>DASPVS010000004.1:0-2365 GCA_035622235.1 Acidimicrobiales bacterium
CCCCCCCATGCCCGAGCAGCGCGTCTCGGCGGAGGCGGCACCGAGGGAACCGGCGAGGCGCGAAGCGGGGTCGGCGTGTCTGAGCGACAGCGAGTGGACCATCCAGACATTGGTGAGTGCGCGAAGCACCCCTTCACCGAAAGACGCAGTCGCCAGACGCGCGGCCTGATGCATCAATTCGAACGGATCCGGTGCACGAAGCGGGTCCTCTTCGCGGTTCGTGACCTGGCCGGCGCCGATCAGCACCGGGACCCTGCTCAGATCGAGCGGCACGCGGATCTCTCTCGCACTGGAGCCTGCCGTCAGAATCGTTGCGCGGAGGCCGGAGGACGTCTAGCTCTGTCGGCTCGCCATCGCGCCGAGGTCGGCCGCCAAGGCCTTCGGCCGCTCTCCACGGTCGGGCTTTTTCGGGCGAAGCGACACGTCGACGTCGGTCGCCTCGGCGCGTAGAGCCGCCACCGTGCAGCGCTCCTTGGGTCGCACCGAGAACGGGTCATAGCGAAAGAGCCGGATTGCGTTCTCGTGGGTGATCTTCGCCACGTCCGCGTCGGGAACGTCCGAGAGGTACTTCATCGCGATCTCCGGTGCGTTGGGCCAGGTCGAGTCCGAGTGGGGGTAATCGCACTCCCAGCACACGTTGTCGAGCTCGAGGTGCCTGCGGTTCTCGACACCGAAGGCATCGTCGATGAAGCAGGTGATGATGCGCTCCTTGAATATCTGGCTCGGCAGGCTGTCGCCGAAGTCCTGTCCGGTCCACGCGTGGTGGTGTTGGTACACGTAGTCGACACGCTCCAAGAAGTAAGGGATCCAGCCGATGCCGCCCTCGCTCAAGGCGATGCGCAGTCCCGGGTACTTGCGCAGCACCGGAGAGAACAACAGGTCGGCTGCACACTGGATGATGTTCACCGGCTGGAGCGCGATGAGCACGTCGAATGGAGCGTCAGGCGCAGTGATCGCAAGCTGCGATGACGACCCGATGTGTAGACACACCACCGTTCCCTCGTCCTCACAGGCACTGAAGAAGGGATCCCAGTGCGGTGAGTGGAAGCTCGGCCAACCGAGCTTCGAGGGGTTCTCGGAGAAGGTCACCGCGTGACACCCCATCGCGGCCACGCGGCGGACCTCGGCGGCCATGAGCTCGGGATCCCAAATGGGGGGGATCGAGAGCGGAATGAACCTGCCCGGGTGCGAGGCGCACCACGACTCGATGTGCCAGTCGTTGTAGGCCTGGAGCATCGCGATCGCAAGGTCCTTGTCCTCGGTGCGCGCGAAGAGCTGTCCGCAGAACTGTACGAACGAGGGGAAGCACATCGATCCGAGCACGCCGTTGGCGTTCATGTCGCGCACCCGCTCGTTCACGTCGTAGCACCCGGGGCGCATCTCCTCGAACGACGTCGGCTCTATGCCGTACTCCTCGGGCGGACGGCCCACCACGGCGTTGAGCCCGACGTTGGGGATCTCGTTCCCCTCGTAGACCCACACGTCTGTGCCGTTCTCCTTGTGCACCACACGGGGGGCGCGGTCAGCCCACTTCGCCGGCACCCGGCCGTCGAACATGTCGGGTGGCTCCACGACATGGTCGTCGACGCTCACCAGGATGAGGTCTTCTGTCTGCAAGGCGCGTCCTCCTCCTCGGCTCGTCCCCGCATGCTGCGGCACCGCCGCCACGCCTGGTCTCGACGATCGACACCGTGCCCGTAACTCGGGCTTGCACCGGTTCTCATCGAGCATATACCTGACGTCGGCGTCAGGCGCCTGACGGAGCCGGGTCGTACAATCGCCGCTCTTGGAACAGAAGGTCGTCCCCAGAGGCCTCGCAGCGGTAGCGGAGGCGGACCCCGGTCGTGCCGCGATCGTCTTCGCGGGGAAGCCGACGACGTTCGCTCAGCTCGACCATTTGTCGAACGCCTTCGCGCGCGCCATCTTCCCGTACATCCGCGAGCCCGGGGAGCGAGTGGGGGTGATGCTCGGCAACTCGGCCGAGACGTTCGGTGCGTGGCACGGGGTCGCACGCGTGGGCGCGCTGGTCGTCCCCGTCAACACCCGGCTCACGGCTCCGGAGGCGGCCTACATGTTGCGTGACTCGGGGTCTGTCGCCCTCGTCTCCGACACGTCGGCCGCCGCGCTCGCTGCCGCCGAAGAAGCCGGGATCCCGATGATCGAGGTGTCCGACGTGGTCGGGTCCTCGTGGCCTGACGCCCCACCGGTCGGTGACTGGATAGCGACACCCGTCACGACGATGCAGTACACCTCCGGTACCACGGGGAGGCCAAAAGGGATAAGGCGCACTGCGCCGGCGCCGGCTTCAGAGGCTCCACCGAACCCCTTCGCCGCCTTTTGGGGGTTCGGTCCCGAAGACGTCCAC
>DASPVS010000005.1:0-5052 GCA_035622235.1 Acidimicrobiales bacterium
AGACCATTCGATTCCGGCGTCGCAAAGGTACTGACCGTTATCGGCTTTGCCCTCCCCGTGTCGGCCTACCTAGTGCTGCTGACGCACTATCAGGTGAACGCCGTCTGGGAAGACCAATGGGCGGACGTTCCGGTAATCCGCGAATCGTACGTTCACTTTCCCAATTGGTCTTCGCTGTGGACCCAGCACACGGAGAACCGGATGTTCTTCCCGAATGTGATCGTCGTGCTGTTGGCCCACACAGTGGCTTACAACATCGAGTGGGAGCAGTTTCTCAGCGCACTCTTGTTGCTCACCGCCACGGCTCTACTCATCTGGTCTCACAAGCGTCGATCACCAGGGACACCGCTGCTCTACTACTGCCCGGTTGCCTTCCTGACCCTTACGTTCGCCCAGTGGCAGGACACGCTTTGGGGTTTCCAGATGGCCTGGTACCTCGTCGTGTTGGCAATGGCCCTCACCATCGTGCTGCTGGATCGGCCTGATCTCCGGTGGCTGGTTTTCGTCTCAGCCGCTCTGGCCGCTGTCGTCGGCAGCTTTTCCTCCTTGCAAGGACTGCTGATCTGGCCGGTGGGGCTGGTGCTGTTGTACCACCGACGACGACCATATTGGGCCTTCGCCGCGTGGGTGGGAGTGGCGGTCGGCACCGTGGCGTTGTACTTCCACAACTTCAGGAGGCCGAACGAGTTCAACCTTCACTTTCTGGTGCAATTCCCGATTCAGCTTCTCCAGTTCTTCTTGCTGGCGCTCGGTGATGTAGTTGGAGCGCAGGAAAACGCACATCAAGCGCCCAACGGGGCCGTGATGGCGTTCGGTGCGGTGATACTGGTGTTGGCAGCTTTCGTGGTCCTTAGGTGGGGGCTCCGCCGGGACGACTGCACCGGGTCGCCCATCGGCGTCGCCTTGATCATCTACGGGCTTCTCTTCGACGCCCTCATCAGTCTGGGTCGTTTGTGGGAGGGACTCTATGCCGCTTCACAGTCCCGGTACACAACCAACGACGTGCTCGTCCTAACGGGGATCTACCTGACAGCTCTCGGAGCATCTCGCTCCCGCGTCATGGCGAAAGGAATCGACCACGGAGGTCGCACCACCTGGAGGTCGCCACCTGCGCTCATCCGCGTGAGGACCCTCTTTGACCGCATCACCCCCGGGGTTGTCCTACCGGTCACCGCAGTGATGATCGCGATCCAGATCGTTTGCAGCGTCCATTTCGCCCTACCTGACGCGCGCCAAGCCCATCAGGAGTACCTCAAGGCGGCAGCCGTAACCCGCAATATCGACCATGAGCCAGGTATCGACGTACTCGAATACCTTTACTTCGCGGAGCCCGTGACCTGGGTCCGGACTCAGGCACACTTTCTCGAGGTGCATCACCTGAGCGTCTTCAGGTGATGCACCGAGCTCGGACGGGGCAATTTTAAACCTTTAGCTCACGGCGCCGGCTGGCCGCTGATGCGCAACTCGCGAGCGTCGATATCGAGAGGCCCTCAGGGGACGACGTGCGAGGGGACGACGTGCGCCGGATGATCAGGTGCTAGGCGACATGACCACAGTGCCCGCCCCGCCGGTGCCGTTCCGACCGACAAGGCTCGGTGCGGACACCTACTCGCCCAAACGAATCAGGCGGAAGTTATTGCTTCCCTTCGCTGTTTGAGCCCAATCAGCGATAGCGACCGTTCCGTTGCCGTTTACCGCGATTCCCCGGAAGTCAGACGCGACATTCGAATCGACCTGGGCTTGCAGACCTGAGTAGACAACGGCTTCTGCCGGATTTGGGGCGCAATCGACTCCCGGTGAGCACTGTGCTGACGCCGCCTCCCAAGCGCCGATGTTCACATAGCCGAAGGTGGAGTCTGCGCCAAAGGTTGGGTGCGGATCATCGGCCAGGGTGAAAAACAGTTTACCGCCATCGAGCGCGAGCCCGTAGCCCTCTTCGTCTGTGCTTGTTACGGGAATCGGGACCTGGTCAATTTGAGTGGGGTCGGCTTTGTTAATCCTCACCAAGTTGTTGTCGCCATAGTCGATCGCGTAGACATAATTGGTATCGGTAACAACTTGCCACGGCTCTGCCGCCCACGCGTAAGAGTTCTGATCTTGGTACGAGTAGGTCCCCAAGACCGTGTCTGTTGGTCCGCTTACCTCGGTCAAAGAACTGCCCCCGAGGTTGGTGATCCAGAGGTTGCCGTTAGAGTCCGCCGTCACCTGAGATGGCAGCTCGCCGGGCAGGGAGATCTGACCGAAACCACCGACCCCTGGACTTACCTGATATTCACTGCTCTGGCTGGCTGCTGAACATCCGCCCGCGATCTCAGAAGGATAGAAGTAGTCGAGGTACTGACCGTATGCTTCGACGACCCAGATCTCATTGTTCGGAGCTGTCCCGGTCGAGGCGATCCCAACGATCTCGTTGTTGTCTCCAGGGAGCTGGTAAGTACATGTGTTGTTCGTCGACGGATCGAAAGCCACAATCTCAGACTGGTTTGTTGGGCACGACGAGCACTGTGCCGGACAAGGGGAGCTAGCGCATTCGTCGTTCCACCAGCCCCCCTGCGTCTCCCACACCAAGTCGCCATCGAACATGATGCGTTCTGCGAGTGCGCTGTCGGTGCTCGATGTCCAGGTGTCGAAGAAGTCGTACGCGAACGGGTGGCTCGAGGCGTCGTAGGGGTCGATGAACGGTCCTGTTAGCTTTGTGCTTCCCGACGATAACTCGTCGATCGAGTTAGAGAACTCGTTGCTCTCGAAAATGTCCTCATTCTGATCGAAAGTCACGTCCAAAGGCACGCCTCCTGAGGTTTGCCTCGGATCGATCAGGGTTGGAAAGTCGTTCGTGAAAGGGACCGACGTCCAATTCGCGCCTGCAACGGTGAGGGTTATCTGTGAGTAATTGCTAGCTTCGTCCGCGTTTGAACATTCGTCATCGGCACTGCTACACGTGTGGAGCTGGATCGTATAGATCGTGCCGGCCGTCGCGGCGCGAGGAATGACAACCGTCATGCCGTAAGCAGATGGCAGATCGCCCAGCCGTTTCGGGCGAAGAATCCAGCCGTCGCCGCTCCACAATGCACGCCATTTTGGTGGGAACGTGATCTCGTTGTTGGAGTTGAAGTCCGGTAATGAGGAAGTGATCGTGTAGTACGTGGAGGATTCTTCGGAGTTGTCGCCGGCCCACATGACAGAAAGCGACGATCCGGCCAAAACGGTGGATGTCGATTGAATGAACTCTTGAGCTTCAGGCGGAGGCTGTTCGGATGCCGCGCTGCCGGCGGTCACGCCGATCGCAGCGAACGAAGCACCACACGCCAGCGCCGCGAACACCAGTGCCAAGAACCCAAGTCGTGGTAACCGTGATCGCTTCAATCGATTTCCGCCTATATCCAGCGCCGACACTTGTAGTTGCACCAGAGTCAAGCGACCCAAAGGGCAAGGACCATGATTGAGGCTAGTCCCGACCGACATCGGTCACGCCCGGTCCGGTCAGGGGGTCGGCCACGTTTGGGCCGGCAGAACCTCACCGACGACGGCCATGTGGTCGGGGTTTGATGGCCACTCGGGGTCCGGGAGGAATTCGGCGTTAGGACGACGTAACGATCAGCGGCGAATCACAGCTCACTCAGTGCAACAGGGAGGCTGCAAAGGTGATCGACCAAGCGACCAATCATGCAGTTGATCCGTTGCGAACACAGCTACTCCCGCGGGCACCGCCCTACGTACGTCCTCTTCGGTGCCCCGTAGATCGCTGCCTCGCAATTATCGACTGGTCGCCGGGATACGGTTCATTGTCAACGGCTCTGAGCTAAAGAAGGGAGGAACGACCTGGTGTTCGCCGCGGTCGCCAACCGAGGAGCAAGTGACCGGACCATCCGACACCCGTTGAAGTCGTTGACGAGAAGCAGGATCCGCGTCGGGCCACGTCGATGCCAAGGTGGTGGAGGCGGCTCCAGGGGCGCCTGAGCCCCAAGTAGGCCCCCGCTCGGGCTGGATCGCTGGGCCCTGGCCGCGGTCATTCAAGGTTGGAGCATCGGACGACGAGCGGGTAATAGCCATTCCGCACTCTGGGATAGGGAGGCGGAATTGCCGTGAGATTGGGCACCGTCACGATGGTCGAACCTGGCCGTCCAGAGCAGTCGGCGGCGACAACTCGATCCACTCGACCGGTCCAGGAAGGGTCGCCTCCTCGAATGGTTGTTTGCGAGAAACTGACCGCCATAACGATCAGGAACCACACGGCAAACACCGGAATGCCGATCCGCTGCATGATTCGCCGTCGCCGTCGATATAGGCCAGAGCCGGCTGACGCAATCAGAATCGACACGGCACTGGCTAGCAGCATTACAGGTACGACACTAAAGCGGGATTCTCCCCAGGTATCTCGGTGGCCCTTGACAAGCCAACTCGGACCGAGTCCGAGATACACGGTGTCTCGTCCCCAGGCAGGAATCGCAAACCAGACGACAGCGAGAAGGGTGAATGATCCCGCGATGACGTGCGCCACGCGATCGGCACCGAGGCCGAGGATGAGCAGGACCGTGACCACGATGAGCGGACCAAGGACTACCAGGGAGGAGCGGACCAAGGACTACCAGGGAGACCCAGTTGGCGCTCCACCACGCAGCCTCCCCTCGAGTTCCGAGGAGAAACGCTCCGAAGACCCTGGTACTGGTAGCTTCCGAGAGGAGTGGCACGTCAATCTTGCCCCCCGTAGGTGGGGACGAGACCAGGGTCACCGCCGTCTGGATCACCAATCCCGCGAGGAATGACACGCCGACTACGAAGGCCGTCTTGGTGCGCCGATAGGCAATCCAGCCGATCGCCAAAGGGAAGAACAGTGCGCTCAGTGCCGACGAGGTGGCACCCAAGAAGACCAGTCCACCGCGTAGGGCGGTATCGCGCCTCCGCTCTTCGAGGGAGATGATTGCCCATGGGAGCACGGCGAGGAACATCCACGTGGTGTTCGTGATCGTGGCAGTGCTCTCGGGGCCGAGCACAGGAGCCAGCACAACAAAGGACGCCAGCGTCACTCGAAGGAGGCGCGAGCAAAGCCACTGG
>DASPVS010000006.1:0-9332 GCA_035622235.1 Acidimicrobiales bacterium
ACTCGTTTTTCTTGGCGAGGGCGCGAGGTTTCGTTGCGCCTCTCCGGCGCGTTCCATGTGAACAACGCGCTCGCTGCCGCGACCGCCGCCACAGCTCTGGGAGTTGATGAGGATGCGGTGATCGAAGGGCTTCGACTGGCAGAGCCCGTTCCGGGCCGGTTCGAGATCGTCGAAACGAGAACACCTTTCACGATCGTCGTCGACTACGCGCATACGCCGGATGCCTTAAGGGCAGCGCTCGCGGGGGCGCGCGAGTTCGCGGCCACAGGCCGCGTCTTGTGCGTTTTCGGCTGCGGGGGGGAAAGGGACGTCTACAAAAGGCCTCAGATGGGCTCTGTTGCCGAGAAGTGTGCCGACGTCGTTCTAATAACCTCTGACAATCCTCGAAGCGAAGATCCGATGGAGATCGTCACTCAGATCAAGTCAGGTCTGGAGCATCCGGACGCGGCGATCGTGGATCCCGACCGGCGCGCCGCTATCGCGAAGGCCGTTGGGCTGGCGCGTCCGGGCGACGTCGTCCTGATCGCCGGTAAGGGACATGAGACGACGATCGAGCAAGGTGGCACGACTGTGGCGTTCGACGACCGGATCGAGGCGGCGGGCGCAGTGAAGAGTCTCTCGGATAGACCATGGCGCGGCCAGACCTCGTGAACGGCGCGACCTCGTGATAAGCCTCATGACTGCCGGGGGTGTGGCGCTCTGGGTCGCCGCACTCGGCACTCCGTTGCTGATCAGATGGTTGGCGCGCAACCGAATAGGCCAGCAGATCCGCGAGGACGGTCCTCGCATGCACCTTGCCAAGGCAGGCACTCCCACAATGGGAGGCCTCGCGATGTTGGTGGCGTTGTTTGCCGGTTACACGGTGGCGCACGTAACCAGAGTCGTTTTCACAGGGTCGGGAATTCTGGTTGTCCTCGCCACTTTCGCATTCGGAGGCATCGGATTGGCGGACGATTGGATCAAGGTCCGTCACAGGCGGAGCCTTGGTCTCAACAAGCGGGCGAAATTGGGTGCGCAGATCCTCGTCGCCATCGGGTTCGCTCTGGGGGCAGAGCACTGGGCGGGAGTCCACACGACGCTGGCATTCACACGTTTTGATTCGCCGGGAATTCAACTCGGGAGCATCGGATGGATCGCGTGGGCAGTCTTCGTCATGGTGGGGACGTCGAATGCCGTGAATCTCACAGACGGGCTCGACGGGCTCGCGTCGGGATCGGCGACGTTCTGTCTCGCGACCCTCGCCGTCATCGGGTACTGGCAGTTCCGCCACTTCTCGATTTATCACCTCGCGGGCTTCACCGCCCTCGATCTCGCTCTCGTCGCAGTGGCGCTCGCTGGGGCATGTCTCGGGTTCCTGTGGTGGAACGCGGCTCCAGCCCGAATTTTCATGGGTGACACCGGGTCGTTGGCGGTGGGAGCCGGCTTGGGAGGCCTCTGTCTGCTGATGAGCATTCCCCTTCTTCTTGCTGTGATCGGTGGCCTGTTCGTTTTGGAAACCCTGTCCGTCTTGCTTCAGGTGATCAGCTACAGGGTCTTCAAGAGGCGAATCTTCCGCATGGCGCCACTGCATCACCACTTCGAGTTGGTCGGCTGGCCCGAAGTGACCGTGATCGTGAGGTTCTGGATACTTGCGGGTCTCTTCGCTGCGCTCGGGCTCGGGATCTTCTATGCCGACTTTCTCACGGTCTCTGGCCTCAGATGATCCGCAACGCAGTCCTATTCGAGCATCCCCCAACTAGATGCGTGACTGCTGAGAGGCTGTTGAGATGGCTGCGGGACCCCCGAACGGATCAGACGTGAGGCCCGCACGATGACTAGGGGCGACACCGCCGCAGCACGCAGTCGGCAGATCACCGAGAGACGCGACCCATCGGTACGAGCCGCTTCTCACCTGCGCCTCGTCGGAGGAGGTCGCGCGAGCGAAGGGCGAGACCCGACAACGAGGTCCGTCGAGCGCTTTGACTCGATTCGGACGCGGAGCGCGATCCTTCTTCTCGTAGGGGTGTTGTGCGCGATAGGTCTCGTGATGGTGCTGTCTGCTTCCGCCTACACGTCGTTCGAGTACTACGGGTCGGTTTGGACGATCTTCGAGCGTCAAGTCCTCTGGATGGGGGTAGGGGTCATAGCACTGTTCGGGTCGTGTCGACTGCCATATGGGCGATGGCGTCGGCTGCGGGTGCTACTCCTGTTCGGCTCCTTGGTCTTGCTCGTCGCCGTTTTGGCGCCGGGAGTGGGCGTCGTGTCGGGCGGTTCGAGCAGATGGATCGGAATCGGGCAATTGCGAATCCAGCCCTCCGAGCTCGTCAAGCTCGCTCTTGTCGTCTTCGGGGCCGATCTCATCGCGCGCAGAGTTGACCGTGCTCACGAAACGGGTGCGGTGACCGCACCACTGGTGATCGTCACGCTGGTGGCTGGGGTGCTGCTCCTGGGTCAACCGGACATGGGAACTGCACTGGTTCTTGCGTGCATCTGCTTCGCGCTCCTTTTCGCCGGAGGCGTGCCACTGCGAACGCTCGCTCGCTTGCTCGCCGGGACCGCTTCTCTCGCCCTCCTTCTCGCTTTGGTGGAGCCATACCGCCGTGCTCGGCTCTTGTCGTTCCTGCACCCCCTCCAGCAGAGAAACGGCTCGGGTTACCAGGTGGTCCAATCGTTGGTGGGTCTGGGCAACGGCCACCTGTACGGGTTGGGCCTCGGGAACGGACGTCAGAAGTGGGGACTTTTGCCGAACCCGCACACTGATTTCATTTTCTCGGTGATCGGAGAGGAGACGGGTCTCATCGGCACTCTGGTCGTCCTGGCCCTGTTCGTGGCTCTTGCTTTCTACGGGCTGAGGGCTGCCACCCGTGCCCCTGATCGATTCGCGAGCCTCCTAGCCGTGGGCGCGACCGCGTGGATAACTGTTCAGGCTGTGATCAACATCGGTGCAGTGATCGGCGTGCTCCCGGTCACCGGCATACCCCTGCCGTTCATATCCTTCGGAGGATCCTCGCTTGTGATCACGATGGTCGCGGCGGGCATTTTGGCGAATGTGGCCGGATATGAGAGAAATCCGCGAATCGTTTCCGCGCACCGAGTGCCATCTGTGCCGCGGCGCAGTCGCGTGTGAGTCCTCGTCGATACGCGTTGGTCGCCGGTGGCGGGACTGCGGGTCACGCGATGCCGGCTTTGGCAGTCGCGAGAGCCATCGCACAGCGGCGCGGAGCGGGCAGCGTCGAGCTCGTGGGTTCACGCAGAGGGGTCGAAGCGACTCTCTTGCCGGACGAGGGGCTTCCCTACGAGCTTCTACCCGGTCGGGGATTTTCCAGGCGCGTCAACTTCTCGAAGCTGGTCGACAATCTGGGAGCTCTCGCGGGATTGGCGTCTGCGACGCTGTCGGCCTTGCGGATAGTTGCAAACCGTCGCCCGGCCGTGGTCGTCGCGGTCGGTGGGTACGCGAGCGTGCCGGTCGCGTCTGCAGCTGTGATGTTTCGGATCCCGCTCGTCCTCGTGAACATCGATTCTGTTCCCGGCGCGGCTAACCGGCTTTTCCAGCGTTTCTCACGAGCATCGACCGTTGCGTTTGCAAATACTCAGATGGCGCGGGCGGTGGTGACAGGGGCACCGGTGAGAAGCGAGGTGCTATCCGTCGACCGGTCTGACCCGAGTTCGAGCTCTGCTGCAAGGGCGGCGCTCGGCGTACCGCCGCACGTACCGCTTGTCGCCGCGTTTGGCGGTTCGCTTGGGGCCAAGCAGATAAACGAGGCCGTACTCGCGCTCTGCGAGCTATGGTCCGAGCGCAGTGATCGGGCTATTTACCACGTCGTCGGCAGACGGGATGCAGGGTGGGCTGCAGCGCAAGCGCGACGAATGCACGACGACCGTGGGCCGCGCAATGAGAGTGTGCCGGGCGACGAGGGTGCGCCGGGCAGCGAAAGCGTGTGGCGCGACGAGAGGAGTTCATCGGGTCACGGGCTCGACGGAGCCGTTTTGTTCTACAAGCAAGTTCCTTACGAAGCTCATATGGAGCTCGTCTATCAAGCGGCGGACGTCGCGGTGTGTCGCGCGGGAGCCATGACGGTCGCAGAGCTTGCCGCGGCGGGACTTCCGTCGGTCCTCGTGCCACTTCCCGGAGCTCCTGGCGATCATCAGCTCGAGAACGCCAAGACGCTTGCTCAAGAAGGGGCAGCGATCGTTCTGTTGGACGAGGAGTGCACCGGCGATCGTCTGGCATCCGTGCTCGACGAGTTGCTCGCCGACCGGGCTACTTCGGAGGCTCGACTCGCCAAAATGGCGTCGGCCGCCTCGTCGCTCGCCAGACCGGGTGCCGCGCAAGCAATCGCTTCAGTTGCCGAGTTGTATGCCCGTCCCCGTTCAGCGGGTCCGAAGATCGCCAACGCCAACGAGGTGCGCGAGGCGGCGCGGTGAGGGCTCCAGAGCTGTCTCGTCCGAGGTCGATCCACGTCGTGGGTGTCGGCGGGGTTGGCATGAGCGCCTACGCGTCCGTTCTCGCAGCGATGGGACATCATGTGACGGGCAGTGACCTCAAGGCGTCGCCAGTGTTCGAGCGACTCCAGGCCGCGGGGGTAAACGTGACCGTCGGCCACGACACAACAAACGTCTTGAACGCGGACTTGGTGGCTGTTTCGAGCGCCGTGCCTTCCAATGACCCCGAGGTCGAAGAAGCCTCCCGCCTCGGGATTCCAGTGGTGTCCCGAGGCGAGCTGCTCGCGGCGATCACCGCGTCTCGGCGTTGCATCGCTGTGGCGGGAACACACGGAAAAACCACGACCACATCGATGTTGGCACTCATCATGGTCGAAGCTGGAATGAGGCCTTCGTTCCTAGTCGGCGGCGATCTGAACGAGATCGGCACCAACGCCGTGTGGGACGACGGTGAGTGGCTAGTCGTCGAATCCGACGAGAGCGACGGCACGTTTCTGAAGCTCCGACCGGAGATCGCAGTCATTACCAACATCGAGCCAGATCATTTGGACTACTACGGGGACGCGAATGCGCTCGAAGCCGCATTCGAGCGATTCGCGGAGAGCCGGTCGGGCCCTCTTGTGGTTGGAGGTGACGACAAGGCTGCGTCCTCAATGGGGCGGCGGCTCGGCGGTGATCTGGTCGGATCGGCCGAAGGAACGGACTGGAGGATCGAGGGCCTCGTGGTGAAGCGCGAAGGCTCTTTTTTCGACGTGATCCACGAAGCGACACCCGTCGCGACGATCAGCTTGCCGATCGCGGGTTCTCACAACGCGAGAAATGCCGCGGTCGCAGCTGTAGCAGCGCATTACGCAGGAGCACCGTTCGAGGCAGCAGAACGTGCTCTCGCTCGATTCGCTGGAGTCACTCGCCGATTCGAATCCAGAGGCGAGGCCAACGGGGTTGCGTTCGTCGACGATTATGCGCACCTACCGACCGAGGTCAGAGCAGCCCTCGAAGCGGCGCGGACCGGCGACTGGAATCGGATCGTCGCCGTGTTCCAGCCTCACCGTTTCAGCCGGACCCAAGACCTGTGGGAATCGTTCGCAGATGCGTTCGCGGACGCTGACGTCGCGGTGGTTACAGATGTTTACGCAGCGGGCGAACGCCCACTTCCGGGTGTGACTGGCAAGCTGATCGCGGACGCGGTCAAAGACGCACACCCCGAAGCCGACATCAGGTACGTCGCCGGACGACAAGAGCTTCGCGAGAG
Organism: Acidimicrobiales bacterium; assembly: GCA_035622235.1. Lineage (GTDB taxonomy): Bacteria > Actinomycetota > Acidimicrobiia > Acidimicrobiales > UBA8190 > DASPVS01. The sequence continues at coordinate 5,675 of DASPVS010000006.1, forward strand.
CCTCTCCCACGAGCTTCGTCCCGGCGACCTGTGCTTGACGCTCGGAGCAGGAGATCTGACTTCGCTCGCGGACGAGCTCCTCACGGAGCCTTCGTGGTGAACGAACCGGTTGGTGGCAGCTACCGCCGAGACGTTGAGTTGGACCGCCAAGCCATCGAGGCGCTCGCCGGGTCTCTGGGCTCGATGGCCACGAAGGATCACCCGCTCGGAGCGTTGACCACTTACCGGGTCGGCGGAACCGCAGCACTGGCCGTGACGGTTGATTCTCGTGCGGATCTCGTCTCCGTTCACCACGCGATCGTCCACGCGCAAGCGCGCATCCCCGTCCTGGTGATGGGAAAGGGTTCGAATCTGCTCGTGGCCGACACCGGGTTTCAAGGATTGCTGGTGATCCTCGGCAAGGAGCTCTCAGCAATCGACATCGAGGACACCGCCGTGCGAGGTGGCGGGGGGGCCGGGCTACCCGTGTTGGCCCGACGCTCCGCCAGCGCTGGGCTGCATGGGCTGGAGTGGGCGGTCGGCGTTCCGGGGTCGGTTGGGGGAGCGATCAAAATGAACGCCGGAGGACACGGTTCGGACACAGCGTCGGTCCTGGATCGGTGCTCGGTCTTCGATCTCATCTCAGGTCGCGACTACGAAGCCTCTGCATCCGACCTCCACCTCTCTTATCGCTCCTCTTCTCTTCGCGCGAGCGACGTTGTGCTATGGGCCGAGTTCAGACTCGCTCGAGGAGACAGGTCCACGGCCGAAGCCAAGGTGGCGGAAGTGGTCCGCTGGCGCCGCGAGCATCAACCAGGAGGCTCCAACGCGGGGTCGGTCTTCACCAACCCCCCGGGCGACTCTGCCGGGAGGCTCATCGATTCGGCAGGATTGAAGGGCGTCCGCGTTGGTACGGCCTGCGTGTCGCCGAAGCACGCCAACTTCATACAGGCCGACGAGGGCGGGTCGGCCGACGACGTCGCCAGGCTGATGGCTTATGTCCAACGGTGTGTCGCCGAGAGGCTCGGCGTTGAGCTCGAACCAGAGGTGCGAATGATCGGCTTCGAGGGAGCCGGAGGAAAGAAGGGGGAGCAGTCCCAGAACCCTAACCCTCAACCTCAAGTACAGAGTCATAGTTCCGGATCCGGGTAGGTTCCTGCGCCCGGAGCATGACGAGACGAAGGCTGAACGAGACGAAGGCTGAGATGGAACCAAGGATCCTCGAGCGAAGGGAAGAGGTTCGAAGACGTCGTCGCCGCGTCTGGTGGCGCGGCCTGTGGACACTTGTCGTCGTCTCGGTCCTTGCATTGGCGGCGGTGACGCTGCTTCATTCCTCTCTCTTTTCCGCACGCCATATCGTCGTGCGGGGCGCACTCCACACCACGGCGGCGCAACTGGAGTTCGCGGCTGGCGTGGAGCACCATCCCCCCTTGATCGACGTCTCCCCGGGTTTTGCCTCAGCCATGATCGAGAGGCTTCCGTGGGTGGCTCAGGCTTCAGTAGTTAGGGACTGGCCCGACACCTTGAGAATCACGATCAGCGAACGGATGCCGGTCGCTGCCGTGCCCGGAGCGGGTCGCACCGCTCTCGTTGACGCCTCGGGACGGGTGCTCACCTGGGTCGCGGCTGCGCCTAGCGGAATAGTCGTGCTCGAATCCCCCGCATCGGCAAAAGCTCCCGGCAGCTTTTTGGGGCCAGAGGCCACACCGGGTCTGCGCGTGGTGTCAAACCTTCCGCCCGTCCTCCAAGGAAGGGTCAAAGCAGTGATTGTCGACCCGTCTGGATCGGTTACGCTCGATCTCGGTAACGGCGTGTCGGCCCTACTCGGCCCGCCCACCGGGCTCACCGCCAAATTCGAATCGCTCGCGAGCGTTCTTGCGGGCGCGCCTCCTTCAGGCCCCTCGGTCATAGACGTGACGGTGCCGGGTGAGCCGCAAGTCGGTCCTGCCCCGGCTCGGTGACCTTCGTGTGGCCCTCGGTCTTGTTTTCGGCCTGCTTGACCGGTTTCCCCCGACCGCCGTATCGTGTGCTCGGCTTCGACGTGTCACGTGTGAAGCTTTTGTCGAGGGTAAGGCCGTCACGCGATGCCGACCCGTCCAGAGTCAGGACCGGGCGTTGACGAGCAGGTGGGAACTGGGCGGCGAGGAAATGGTTCCCGGGTGATGGGGCAAGGTGAGTCGATGTCCGGTCCAGCACAGAGCAACTACTTCGCAGTTATAAAGGTCGTTGGGGTCGGCGGCGGTGGTGTCAACGCGGTCAATCGAATGATCGAGGCTGGACTCAGAGGGGTCGAGTTCATTGCCGCAAACACCGACGCACAGGCGCTTCTCATGAGCGACGCGGATCTCAAACTCGATATCGGCCGGCAATTGACGCGGGGCCTTGGAGCCGGGAGCGATCCCGAGGTCGGACGCCAAGCTGCCGACGAACACCGGGGTGAGATCGAAGAGGCGCTCAAGGGCGCGGACATGGTCTTCATCACCGCCGGTAAGGGCGGAGGTACGGGCACAGGGGCTGCACCGGTAGTCGCGGAGGTGGCGAAGGCGGTCGGTGCCCTTACGATCGGTGTGGTTACAAGACCTTTCTCGTTCGAAGGTAGACGCCGCTCTGTTCAGGCCGAAGCGGGGATTCAAAACCTAAAGGAGAAGGTCGACGCGATCATCATCATTCCCAACGACCGGCTCCTCACGGTGTCGACCGAGAAGACCTCGATGGTGAACGCCTTCAAGATGGCGGACGAAGTCCTTCTTCAGGGCGTGTCCGGGATAACCGACCTCATCACGGTACCCGGCCAGATAAACACGGACTTCGCGGATGTCCGCATGGTCCTCTCTGATGCAGGGACCGCGATCATGGGGATAGGAAGCGCTTCGGGAGAAGGGAGAGCGGTGAACGCAGCGCGCGCGGCGATCACCAGCCCGCTCCTGGAGGCGTCGATCGAGGGCGCACGCGGGATCCTCGTGAATATCGCGGGGGGTCCCGAGCTCGGCTTGTTCGAAGTGAACGAGGCCATGGAGATAATCCATGGAGTCGCACATCCCGATGCAAACATCATCTTCGGCAACGTCATCGACGACGCGATCGGCGACGAAGTGAGGGTGACTGTGATCGCGGCCGGGTTCGAGCGTTGGGAGCAAGGGCACGGAACCGAGCCGAAACCGAGCGAGCGGAGCCAAGTGCTCGGGCTCGACTCGGTTAGAGAGGACATTTTCGCATCCCCGGGCGAAAACGACGATGCCCTCGAACTTGGCGACGACGAGTTCGACGTCCCCTCTTTTCTCCGCTGACACGTCTGCCTTCGCTCCGGTCTTCGCGCTGAGCGGGCGTCCGAACGGTGGTCTTTACGCGTACCAGCTACGGTGCCGATCTGGTGGCTCGCACGGCGAGGCGGATGGGAGACGGGCCTGTCCTCGCGAGTTGGACGGGTCGTTCCGAGGGAGACTTGAGACAGATCGGCCTTACGATCACCCCTCGATCGGATGTCTTTCGCGTCAGGCAGACGCACGGAAACGAAGTCGTCGTCGTCGATTCGAAGGATTCTTTCGGCCCGTCCGCGTCCTCTTGGTCGTCCCAGACAGCCGATTCGGCGACGGCATGGCGACTCGGCGAGGACGGGTTGCCCCCCGAGGGCGACGCGCTCGTGACGTCCCAAGCCGGGGCGCGTTTGTGCGTCCTCGTG
>DASPVS010000007.1:0-7116 GCA_035622235.1 Acidimicrobiales bacterium
CTGTGCGCTGGGACTACTCGTCGCTCTTGGCATCAGCCTGATCGTCGTGTTTCGAACGCCGGCAAACAGCCCAGACGCATCGCCGACCTCTTCTCGGGGACCAGCTCTCGGCACGCACGGTGGGATCAGGCTGAGTTTCCGTCCAGTGCTCTGTTATGCACCTCCGTACGTGCCAGCGGCGACTCAGCGATCCACTTCCGGTCTGCTTCCCACCTGCGGTGCGAGGTACGAACTGACGGCGACGAACCTCAACGCCACGCCCGACAGCGGAGACGTTGCAGGCTATCTTTCGTCAACCGTCCCTCCGGATCCGCGGTTCGCTTCTTATCCCTCCGCGACCTCTCAGCGAGACAACGTGCGAGGAACGGTACTGCTGCCGGGAGGACCCGGCACCGGTAGCGATCGCTTTGTGGTCGGACCAGCAGGTCTCACGCAGACAGCCGTCCAATCGGCGGATGTCGAGCGGCAGTACGGACAGTGGGTGGTCAATCTCAACCTGACCAGCCGAGGCTCCACAAAGTGGGACAACCTCGCTGAGCGACAGTTCCACGCGATCATTGGCATTGACCTCAACGGTCGGATCATTTCGGCTCCGATAGTGCAGCCGACGCAATCGTCCTTTGCTTCTTTTGGCGGAACCATCCAGATCGCTGGCGGCTTCACGGGTCAGCAGGCGAAAGCCTTAGCGGCGAAGTTGTAATCAGCAGTGACCGTTCTCGATCAGCCCCGAATCGCCGATGCAAGGGGACCTGACTCGCCGGAGCAGCTCATTCCCGAGGCGCGGCGTCGGCGGAGGAGGAGATGGCTTGTCACCGGGAGCCTCCTCGTCCTTACCACCGGGCTCTTCATCGGCCTTCGTCTGGTCGCAACGGGGAACCGTGTAAGGCCCAGTCCAACATTCCAATCAGCGGCCGACCGTCTTGCTGCGGCGATCAGAGCGACGCAAGCAAGTGGAACGGCGGTGGTCGAAACCACGCAACGAACCAGCAGTTTCAGTCCGCCTGGCACTGCTCCTGCGCAAATTGGGTCCGTCGCATTGGTTCGGTTCAAGGGTGACGTGGCGGCCGTCTGGTACTGGGCTCCGAACACAACGCCTCAGGCGGAGCCCTCGTACTTCTTCGGGGACACCTTCTACTCGCAGCCACCCGACATGCAGGGACAGATCAGTCCAAGTACTCCATACATTGAGAACCCAACTGCTCCCGCCAATCCTTTCGGACCGTCTCCGTTCAAACCGTTTGGCCCTCTGCGGACGGCCAGCGGACAATTCTCCCTCGTCACCGAGTTGAGTCGAAGTGGCGTCGGGAACAGCCATTTGACGGAATACCGAGTGCGTGAACCCTCCACGGTCAACATCACTCCGCTTGGACCAGTGCACCAGTGGGCTACGACCCTTTATGTGTGGGTGGACACGGAAGGAAGAATCGTTCGCATCCTTGCTCCTCAAATGGTGTACGCACTCAAAGGTGGTGTCGTGGCGACCTCGGGGACGATTCCACCGGCGAGCCAGTCAACTCCAGCAACGAGCCGAACAACGATTCCATCTGTGCCTCACAGGACCGTGAGGATTCAGAGCAGTGTGACGAGCACCTACGAAGAGGTGACACTGAGTCACTTCGGTGTTGCCTTCAACCCTTCCGTTCCCTCCACGAGTCCATGACTCTGTTGGAGCGTCATCCGGTCGATTCCTCCTCTACCTGCTCCATCGACGTCCTCATCAAAGAAGCACGTCAACGTCAGCGTCGTCGTCGTCGTCTCCTTCTCTCCGGTGCCGTTGTCGTGTTGCTCGTGGTCGTCACCGCTACGGTCATCTTTTTGGCAGAGCGTCGTAACCAGGCCGGGTCGCGGATTCAAACGACAGCGGCACGGCAGAGGCAGACAGGCGGACTTCGCCCTGTCGCTGGGCCACAACCCAAACAGCCAGGACCCTTGGCCGTGGCAAGCAATGGCGACCTCTACATCGCCGATGACGGCCGTGATCAGATCCTGGAGCTTCGCAACAACCGCTTCATCGTCGCGGCAGGGACCGGAATAGCAGGGTTCGCTGGTGACGGAGGTTTGGCCACCAAGGCAAAAATTGACCGTCCCGGAGGGATGGCGATCGCCCCAGATGGGAATCTTTACTTCGCCGACACCGCAAATGGTCGTGTTCGAATGGTCACCGCGAACGGGGACATCCAAACGGTCGCCGGAAACGGAAGCGCCGGATGGGTGGCTGACGGGACGCCAGCATTGGCAGCAGCGCTTACGCCGGATGCGGTGACCTTCTCTCCTTCGGGCGAGATGTACGTTGCCGATCAATATGAGGTGCTCCGACTCTCGGTTGGTGGCACATTCGTGAGGGTTCTCGGCGTCAGCACATCGCCCTTGTATCTGCAGGGGTTGTACCGAGGTGCGTCAGCTCTCGATGCGACTGCTGATGACGCCGATGGGGTGGCAGTCGATTCCAATGGGGACGTGTTCGTGTCCGGGTTCGATGGAAAGGTACTGATTGAGGTCACTCCTCAGGGCACGCTCAAATTCCCGCTCGGGGTCATCGGTAGCCTTTATCCGCGGTGGAACGGGGGGCTGGTCACGGCATCCGACGGATCGGTGCTGGCCATGGATGAACTGAATGTGCTGCGTCTGCGGCTCAACGGTGCTCAGACCATCTTCACGACGCCACCCGTGAAGGAGGCGTTTCTCGGCATTCATGGCTTCTCACCCGATGGCATTGCCGTGTCGAAGAACGGAACGATCTACCTCGATACGTCCTACGGAAACGGGTTCTCGAGCGGGTCAGCGATCGTCGCGCTGCCCCCACACGGTCACCCGAGGCTCTTATGGGAGCAACTTCCGAAGCCTGTGAGACGATCGTGAGAATCGTGATTCTCTAGGTGTCAAGATGCTTCTTCGTGGATGACCGGAGACGAGTCAGCTGGTCAATTCCGAAAGGGGTCATGGTGAATCCGGAGACGATTGACAGCGAGTACGGCAAGTTGCAACAGGACGTCCAGTCCACTGCCCAGGCCATCGAGGCTTTTTCGCAGAAGCTGAAGACTGCCTCGGACGGCGGGGATGCCAACGCCAAGGATTGGCTCCTTGATCTCAAGTCGATCGCCCTACAGGTCCAACAGGACCAACTTCAGATGCAGGCACTCATGCAAGCTCTGCACGACTTCACCGTCAGCCAGCTCTCCGACCAGCCGACGGGCACGGCTGCGCCCACCCAGCCGGCGTATGCACCGCAACCGGCCTACACGATGCAGCAACCAGCTGCGGGAGCTGGCGGGGCAATGGGCCGGTTCATGGGCGGAGGTTTCGGTCGAGCCATTGCCACGGGTGCCGCCTTTGGGTTAGGGAGCGATTTGATCAATCGCATCATCTGACGGCTACGTCGAAACCGCCGACCCCCGCTCTTGACGAAGAACCGTTTGCGCCCCACACGAGGCGACGTTCAATCTGAGCCGTCCAGAAATCGGCGCCAACCGAACTCAGAGCCGACCCGTCTCGCCGTTGCGCCCTGGTCCGCTTGGGGTCGGCTCAAAACGCTCGTTCGCCCAGTTGAGGGGCCGCAGAAGGAAGTGACTGCCCATCATCACGATTGATCTTCGCGGGCAAGTGCAAGCTCCCCTTGTTCGGAGTTCTCTTGCGGCTTCACCGCCGTCGTGGGGCCGAGACAGGACAGGGCCCCCCGTCCGACAACCGGGGGGCCCGTCACCCTGGAACAGGGTGGACAGTCAGCTACCCACTGAACAGGCAGTTCATGCGTTCTGTGCTGCCTCGATGACATGGCAGTGGATCCAGGTGAGGGCCTTCTCAGGCTGAGGGCATCCGGCAACGCTCGGCGGGGAGGGCCGAGCCTTGCTGTGAGGTCCCAAGAATTTCCTAGATCCTGATCCGTCAGCGCTCAGGCTGGGACCCTTGTGGCCGAGCTTGCGCGGAATCCATGACGACACGGCTCGGCTTCTTGGCTTCCTTCTTCGGCCTCGGCCTCGGCTTCATGGCTGCTGGTCATGTGGTGGTTGAACTCCGTGTGGTCCTCGCCATAGTCCGGGGAGCGGCCCATCGTCCGAGCATGGACCGGTCTGGACGAGGTGGCTGCATGTGGAGCCGTTGCTCGTGTCGCCCCGATCGGATAGCGCCGATGTAGGCCACTGCTACGGAACGTACGCCCAGATCAGCTGGATGTGGTCCACCTCACCCGGCAACAAATTGATGTTCTGCGGCGTGCTGCACTGTCCGGCCGATTTGCTGGGACCACAACCGAACACGGTGTAGCTACCCGGGCCAAGGCTGATGTTGAAGTGCCCAGACTTGCCGACGTGCCTCTCGAGGACGAGCGGAACGGAGTTGAACTCAACTTCGACCGTTCCTGCCGTGGGATGGAATTCCCCAGGCGGTGCACCTCCTTCGTAGCCCAGTTCGCCAACGATCGCCGAGTGAATTCCGGGACTGGCGCCTGCAGAAGCGGGCGCAGCCGCGAGTCCGATGATGCCGACACCGCTGGCGGAGACCGCCAGAGCCAAGTTGGTCAAGCGGGACATGGTTCTCCTTTTTGGATCATCCGGGTACGTCTGGTCAGGGCCGTCTGGTCAGGGCGTCTGGTCGGAGGCCGGGCTGACGATGAGCGGATCGCCTTGTCGAGACACCGCGGCGGCTTCCCGGTCTTTGTGCGCTGATCTGTGTCGCTCTTCGGACGCCTGGCTGCTGCGATCGCTGGCTGAGACTCGTCGGAGGCACTGACGGCAAGAACGGCCGACAGCTGCGTTGCGTTACGGCCCCAATTCAGACCGCGAGTAGCGAGCTGCACAGCGCCAGTGCGTCCAATCGATACCAAGTCACTCGTCACAGAGTGACGGACCGTGGCGCAACGAGTTCGTGGAATGTGCATGCCGTCCAAGGCGGGGCAGCTGAACCACCCACGAGCCGGCGCCCGCAAACCGAGCAGTACGTTCTATGACTTAGCTCATCTGCTCGTGACGGGACCGGCACCGATTTCGGCAAGACGACCAAGTGCCGGAAGAACGCCGATCGGTCGTCGCCCGGTTGTTACAAGACTCCGGCAACGCGGGGTTCGTCGACAGGTGGGGCCGGGCGCGGTCGATATGCCCATGACGTTGCCGAAAAAGATCCTTTCGGCTCCATTGTCCGTATATAGGGCGGAGCCGCGGCAAAGCGGGCTCCGACTTCCGGCTCGTGAATCCCAATGCAAGGAGTGTCGCAATGCTGCGCTCAAAAAGCCTTGTTCCTGACTGGCCCACCGCCCTGACGACCGCGATGCTGTCGATAACAGTCGGAGTCCTCCATGTTCTGGATCAGGGGGGTATCACGAAGTACGCCGGGTCGCCGTGGTGGCTCGGCTGGGGGTACCGATTGGTGGAGATCGGCAGCGTGGTGACCGCTCTCGCCCTCATGGCTCGTCGCCGGTGGATACCGTCCTGGTTCGCCGCGTTGTTCGTCGGCTTCGGGCCGTTCACAGTTTTCCTGCTGACCCGCCTCGTCGGGCTGCCTGGTGATCCGAGCGACTTCGGCAACTGGGGTGACCCACTTGGCACGGCATCGCTGTTCGTCGAGGGCACCTTGATGCTGACAGCGACGACGGCACTGATCGGTCTCAGGCGAGTCGACGGGGGACTTGCGCCCCACCCCGCGACCTCGGCCCACCCGCGGTCGGGTGCCGGCGTCGGGGTCCTGGAGAGTCCATCTATTCGTCCAGCGGATTGACCAGGCAGGCTCTCGGTATGACCCTCGCCGTGGTCGGAGCAACTTGGTAGCCACCCCCGACCCCACGACGAACGGCATTGCTCCGGCCAGCCAGCCCGCTTCGCTGTCCGAGGCGCTCCCCGAGCCGGCCCTCCAATTCCAGGTCCTCCGGAGTCAGCGCCACACGCAGAGTGCAACCACCAGACTGCCACGATGATGTTGCCGTGATTCGTCCCCAGTGCAAATCCGGCGGCGACGTTGTCGATACCGAGGACCGCTCCAAGGACAGCTGGACGCTCGGTGCTCGACGGAGCGTGCTCACGTTCCCTCCGGCCCCGATCGAGTTGGCTGATGACTGTGTACCCACCCACGAGACACAGCACCGCTCCAGCGCGCTCGGGGTCATCGCCGAGGTCGCGTGTTACCGAACGACCGAGGAGAAACCCGACGACAGGCATGGCTGCCTCGAACACCCCAAGGATGACGGCGATGCGGAGCCGCAGACGTCCGTCTACCCCGAAGGGGTACACCTCCGCCGCCCCCCTTGTCGAGCTCGAGCCGGCCGTGTTGCGCTTTGTCACACAGCCATGCGAGGCCGGTGACGACAGCCACGCCGACGGGAATGAGGCGATAGAACAACACCCTGCCGTGCGATCACACAGACATGGGCCCCGAGGGCCGCCCGGGACCGGCCGTTGGCGCCTCTTCTGGCGGGTCGTAACCTATCGGTGATCGATGACGCCGGCGCCGACACCTTTACCGAGGACGAGGAGGCATCATGACGCTTGGAGACAAGACGTTGCACTTTCAGGGCAAGGGGACCGATCTCGGCACCCTCCAGCAGAAAATTGAGGACTATCTCAAATCCGACGGGTTCACGGTGCAGGCCTCGGCCCCGAGCGACCAGGGAGCTGCGATCCAGGCCAAAAAGGGGGGTTTCCTCCGGGGTGTCGTCGACGCCGACCGCGCCTTGTCGGTGATGATCTCGGGCAACCCCGCCGACTTCACCGTCCGCATCGGGATCGGCAAATGGCTAGAGCACCTAGCGGTGACGGCTGTGGAGACACTACTGATCTCTGATCTGTTTCTGGTGATCGACGTGGCCGAGAGCGCCTGGAACATTGAGATCGAGGACAAGCTCGTCAAGCAGGTGGAGTCCTTCATCGGCTGAGGGTGAACCCGTGCTGGCGGTGATGTCCGTCGGCCGGCGAGGATCACGTCGCTTTGGTGACGTCGAGCGAGAGGTCGGTATTCGACCAGGTCGGATGATGTCCCAGACGAGTAAGGTGTCCGCGAGGTGCGACCGACGGGAAGGCTGTGATGACTGACATCCTCAGCTCAGATGATGCGTCGAGCTTGTTCTCGCCACACGTGGCCGATGACCCGCATCCGACGTACAACCGGCTCAGGAGTTCGTGTCCGGTCGCCCGC
>DASPVS010000008.1:0-2014 GCA_035622235.1 Acidimicrobiales bacterium
GCTTGGGATTCCCGGAGCGGCTCTTACTGAGTTGCCTTCCACAGAAGCCGTCGGCGTCGTTCTGCCCGAAGAGGGATGGGCTGAGGACGCGCTCGCGATGACCGAACGTTGCAAAGCTCTGGTCGTGGGGCCCGGGCTGGGTCGTTCCCCCGGCACAGCCGGCGAGGTCCGGCGCCTGGTGGCTGGTTCGAAGGTGCCGGTCGTCGTGGACGCCGACGGTCTGTTCGCGTTGGGTGAGGCGCCACACATAGGCGAGGTCGTGAGCACGCTCCCGCGCGACGTGATCCTCACTCCGCATGACGGTGAGTTTGCAAGGTTGGCTGGTTCTGCTCCAGCTACCGACCGGATCGCGTCGACGAGAGAGCTATCCCAAGTGTCGAAGGCGATCGTGCTTCTGAAGGGTCCGACGACGGTCGTCGCGGATTCGGCGGGAGATGTCCTTCTTGGGACTTCAGGGTCTCCTCGGCTCGCGACTGCAGGCTCCGGCGACGTGCTTTCGGGGATCATCGGCGCTTTCTGCGCGCGCGGGGTCCATGGTGCCTTCGCCGCCGGGCTGGGCGCACACGTTCACGGCAGAGCGGCGTCCCTCGGCTCCGACGAAGGCCTGGTGGCAGGAGACTTGCCGGATCTCACGAGAAAGTTCTTGTCGGGTGAGCGCCGAAACTGATCCCTTCATCGAGATGGGCCCGATGCGTCGGACCGCGTCGCATCGACCGGTCTGGGCGGAGATCGACCTTTCGGCCATCGGTCAGAACGTCCGGTCGTTGTGCCGACTCGTCGCGCCGTCGAAGCTGTGCGCCGTCGTCAAGGCCGATGCGTACGGGCACGGTGCTGTCCCGGTCGCGCGCGCGGTCCTCGACGCCGGAGGCACATGGTTGGCGGTCGCCATGGTGGAGGAGGGAGCCTCGCTCAGGGACGCCGGGATCGATTCGCCAATCCTCCTCCTGTCCGAACCTCCCGAGGACGCGATGCGAGACGCGCTCGAGCTCCGCCTCACACCGACGCTCTACACGCCGGAGGGAATCGAGGCCGCCGCGAACGCAGCCCGCCTGTGGTTGTCGACACAGAGGCTCGCCGGCGGTGTGAGCGTGCACGTGAAAGTGGACACGGGCATGCACCGTGTTGGCGCCGACCTCGAAGACGCAGCCTCGATCCTCGGAAGGGTCTTGAGCGAACCAGCGCTTGCATTACAAGGGACATGGACCCATCTGGCGGTAGCAGACGGGGTATCCGACGAGGAACGGGCCTACACAGAGCAGCAACTCGAGCGCTTCGAAGACGTGCTCTCGCGGATGCGTGCGGCGGGCGTGTCACCGGGAATCGTCCACGCCGCCAACTCCGCAGGAGCGATCGCGCATCCGGGCTCACGCTTCGACATGGTCCGGTGCGGGATCGCCCTCTACGGAGAACCGCCGGCACTCGAAATGGCGGAGATCGTCGACTCCGTCTTAGGTGTTCACGGCCTTCGGCCCGTCATGACCCTGAAAGCGCGCGTGTCGATGGTCCGGGAGCTGGAAGCGGGAGAACGGCCCTCGTACGGGAGGAGAGTCGCCTTGCGCGAACGCTCGGTCGTGGCCACAGTTCCAATCGGGTATGCGGACGGTGTGCCGCGGCGCTATTTCACCGAAGGCGGTACGGTGCTGGTGGGAGGCACGCGACACCCCCTCGCCGGCACTGTGACGATGGACCAGATCGTCGTGGACTGCGGGCCGGGGTCGAAAGTTGCGGTCGGCGACGAGGTGATCATGATCGGAAGACAGGGCCTGGAGCAGGTCACAGCCGGGGACTGGGCGAAGGTACTGGGCACGATCAGTTATGAGGTTCTTTGCGGAATCGGTCCGCGGGTCCCCAGGATCCCGCGGATCTCGGGATCAGTGGAAGAGAGAGAATGAGAGCTTCGCGACGCACCGGCCGCCGTTTTGCGATCACCGCACTCGCTGGGGCGGCGGGCGCGTTCGTCGGTTGGGCGATTCAACACCGGTTCGTCGCGCAGGCCAACGCGGCGATCTCCGAT
>DASPVS010000009.1:0-4406 GCA_035622235.1 Acidimicrobiales bacterium
CTACGAGTCTCGTCCGCGCGAAGTGTGGGACGCCGAGGGGCGCCGCGCCGCGGCGAAAGCTCTCGATTTGGAGCCAAACTTATCCGAAGTGCACACGGCGTTATCGCTGATCCACTGGGATGACTACGACTATGCGGCCGCCGAGCGGGACGTGAAGAGGGCCTTGGCGCTCAACCCGAGCAACGCCGAAGCGCACTACATCTATGCCACGTTGCTCCAGGACCTCGGTCGGGCGGAGGAGGCCATTGAGGAATACCGCCTCACCGAAGCAGCGGATCCTCTTGGAGTAGAACCTCTCGATCACTACGCGCAATTACTGTTATGGCTCGGCCGAACCGACGAGGCCCTCGGGGTGATCGAAAAGTATCGTCGGCTGGAGGGAAATCCAAGGATTTTCCACGCGCTGCTCTCGGATTTTCACCTTGAACGTGGAGACACCAAACGTGCCCTCGAGGAAGTGGACTTAGTCCTCGCGGAGGGAAACGACCCGTCCGATCCCACTGGCGAGTGGCAGGAGCTGACCCGCGCTTGGCGCTGCCACTTGGCAGGGGATGACATCGGGGCGCGGGCGATACTGGCGAAGGTGGAATCTGCCCCCACTGGCATGATGGCGCTGTACTTGTGCGGGCTGTACTACGCCGAGCTGGGCGATGTTGACGGATCTTTCCGCTGTTGGGAACGAGGTAGTCGAATCCAAAGCCTCCCCGCCCAGGCACTCAGACTCGATCCCAGCCTCGAGCCGGTCAGGAAGGATCCCAGGTTTGCGCGCTTGTTGCGCGAAATGGGCCTAGCTTAGGTGCAACGCCTATTGCACGCGCGAGCCGTCTGGACTGCTTGGGCGATCTTCAGAAGCACACCGACCGAGGCTACGCGAGATCGCAGAGCCCGACACCACAGAGCCGAACCTATTGTCTGGGCTCGTAGCGGAGCGCCACCACTCCGGACTTGAACGCCTGACAGCTGGCGAGGCGTAGCTTGTGGCGGACCTTCTGGTCCTTGAAGAGGGGTCGGCCCGTCCCGAGCACCACCGGCACGACGCGAATCCAATACTCGTCGATGAGGTCGTCGCGCATCAATGCAGAGACTAGGCTTGAGCTGGCGAGAATCAGCATATCCCGACCGGGCCGCTGTTTCAGTTCGAGGACTACCTTCTTCGACGCTTCGGGGAGAATCGTGGTGTTCTCCCACGATGTGGTCTTCAGCGTTTTCGAGAAGACGATTTTGGGGGTGCCGTTCAGGTGTTCGGCGATCTCCGGCATGACCTTGCGGGCCATCGCGGAGGGCCACCACTCGGCCATCCCGTCGAAGGTGACACGACCGAACAGGATGGTGTCGGCCCTCCGAAGCATCTCGAGGGACCACGCCTTCCCTTCCGCCTCGTTGAAGTCCTCTTCCTGAGTGAACCAGTCGATCTCCCCGTTTGCATCGGCCAGATAGCCGTCGAGTGAGATCAGCGCGTCCACGATGATCCGCCGCATCGTCGGCGGCAGGCGAGCCCCCAACAAATAGTTCACGAGCTCACCAGAGGGCGATTCGAGTCCGGCCGGGCTGCCCAGGGCAGCACTTCTTCACCGGGAGTCAGCCGTCCCGACGAGTCGAGCCTAAGGCGAGCTTCGGGAGCTCCCATCCACCAGGGTGGGACCTCCCGCGGTCACGGTTTCTTTGGTCTCGCTCGCCGTCGTGGCGGGAGCACGGATGAACCGCCCGCGGTAGAGGAGACCGACCGCGAACGCGATCGCGAGCACGACCGCCATGACCGTGAACGCGCGGTCGTACGCGCTGACCAGAAGGGTCGGCGTGGGAATCCGTCCGCTGAGCTGAGACGCAACATAGGACGCGAGCACGGAGAGTCCGATCGAGCCGCCGAGGGATTGCAAGAACTGTACCAGTCCGCTCGCCTCTCCTACGTCCTTGGGCTCGACCTCGTTCTGGACGGCCAGTAGGAAAACCGGAAAAGTGAGTCCGATTCCGAACCCGAGGGGAATGAGGGGCAAGATGATGCCCCCTACCGGGAGAAATCCGTAGGCGAGGGTCCAAGCGGGCGTCGAGGCCGTGGTCTCTCGAAGGACCAGCATTCCTGCGATCGCGATAGCAACGCCAATGCTCACTTGGAGTCGATAGCTGATTCGAACGAGCAGCTGCCCGCCCAGGGCCGCGCCCACCACGAGGGGGAGCACGAGCGCGTACAGGACGTTCCGCACGGCGTCCGCGGCGCTGACGCCGGCCGGTGTGAGTGCGATTCCCACGACCAGAGAAAGAAACGTGGCCAGCGGGAAGAAGACCGTTCCGACCAAGAAGGTGGTCGACCCGCTCACGGCGACGATCCGGTTCGACAGCAGACGGAGCGGGACGAGCGGCTCCGGCGCTCGACGCAGCTCCCAGAAACAGAAGATCGCCGCCAGCACGAGCGCCGCTCCGAGCAGTGCGACGACGCGTGGGTCGGTCCACGCCCAGCCCGAGTCCGCGATCTGCACGAGCGCATACTCCAGCGAGCCGACCCAGCCAACGAGAAGCCCAGCTCCGACCGTGTCGAATCTACGTTTCACCGCGGGGTTGAGGGGTCCGAGCGAGAGAAGAAGAACGATGCCCCCCACGATTCCGATGGGGAGGTTGACGTAGAAGACCCATCGCCACGTCGTGTACGTGAGGATCGTCGAGCCGATGAGCGGCCCGGCCACGGTCGCGATGCCAAAGACGCCCAAAAGAAAGCCGGTGATACGGGCCCTCATCGCCGGAGGGAACGAGACGGCCACGATCGCGATCCCGACGGGGAAGAAACCGCCCGAGCCGAAGCCCTGGACGGCGCGGAAGGCGATCAGCTCGGTGAGATTCTGACTCACGCCGGCCAGCAACGACCCGACGATGAACACCAGAAGGGCCGCGAGGAAGACATTCCGCCGGCTCCAGAGGTCCGAGAGCTTTCCGAAGAGCGGGATCGCGACCGTCGAAGCGATGATGTAGGCGGAGACGACCGTGCTGCCGCTGTTGACCTGCCCGAATTGAGCGAGAATGTTCGGGAGTGCCGTCAGGACGACGAATTGGTCGAGGGCGCCCATGAGCAGGGCGAGGAGTATCCCGACCACTGCGACGAATTCCCGGCGACGCGACAACAGTACGTCGGGCGACGTGGCCCCGGAGGTGTCTGATGCGGCCGCGGGAGACATCGAGAGGGTCACATCCTCTTGTGGTCGGGTTGGGCGCCACTTCGTCGTATTTTACTACTCCCTCATTGAGGAAGCAAACTTCACCAGCTTGCGCCTCGGACCGCCGTCGGCTTGCACATGGCAACGCTGCAGCGGGCCGAAACTACGAGGCGGAGCGTTCACTCGCGGGGATGGAGAATTTGAATCAGAATATTGTCTGCAACGCCCTTTGCACCCCTCGAATCGGCATCCCCTTGAGCCCACCCCTCCTTCTCGCGAAGCGGGCGTTTCACGACCTGACCGACCCTTGGAGACCCTCCGCGGCTTCGTAAGTTGGGGCGTTGACGATGGACACTTTCGTGGAACGCACGCCGTTGCAGGTGCTACGAGTACGAGCCGACTGGAACGGGGGCGGCCCGGCCGAGGCCATGCAGCGGCTCGAGTCGAAACTACCCTCGCTGAAGGGGCGAAAATTCTACGGAACGTTCCGAATTCTCCCCGGTGGTGAAGAGTACTTCGCCTGCGTCGAACAAATCGGCACCGATGACGCAGAACAGATGGGACTCGATGCCGGGACGATCCCCGGCGGACTCTACCTAAGGAGAAAACTGAGCGATTGGCAAAAGGTGATCGCCGCGGGCAAGCTGGGAGATCAGTTTGAGGAGATGGTTCGGACTTGCAACCCCGATCGGAGTCGACCTTCGGTCGAATTCTATCGCAGCATGATCGAGATGCACCTGCTCGAGCCGGTGCTCGATCGAGAACCCCCGGCGCGCGCCACTGCGTAGTGGCGTCCGGGGGCGGCTGGAACTGTAAACTCAACGCCTCCGGCTCCGGAAGCAGGACGAGGATGTTCTCAACCACCGTCTTCGAGCGCGCTCACAGCGTGCCGGCCAACCATCCATCGAGGTACACGAGGTAGGTAGGCAACCAGTGGGAACGGCTGAACCCAGCTAACGCGTCGATGTTCGCAACCTGCGCCAGGTGAGTGTCACGACCCGAGCGCGCCGCCGCCGCGAGAGGAGAACGCGGGTCGAACGACCGAGCGAGGCGGTCGAGGCACCAAGCCCTCGAAATCAGCAGACCCTCCAGATGCACCGCGCCTGGCTCGCCCGGATTGCGAGTGAAGGAGGCGGGGCTCCAGTCCGGGGTCGCGTTCGGAGGGCACACGCGCTGGGTCCACGTCGCAAACTCCTCCGGCGACAGCACGTCCGCCATGAGCGCCGCCTCCACCAAGGACGGGTCGAGAAAGTCGTCGCCCGA
>DASPVS010000010.1:0-9342 GCA_035622235.1 Acidimicrobiales bacterium
ATGCGAGGCGGTCCTCTCGCGTGTCACCGATCGCCACGATCCGAAGCGACAGGTCGGTGGCCCCCGCGTCGGCGAAAGCTCGGAACCGCTTCTCGATAGTGCGCTCACTACCGGCTGCGAGAAGGTCGCCGACCTCGCGCGCGTCGCCGTGGTTCAGGAGTTTCTGGTAATTCGGTGACACCTCCGCTTCGGACAGGATGCGGTTGGTACGCGCCAGCGCGACCGGAACCTGTTGGTCGAGGCAGCAACAAACGGGGACACCGGCGACGATCCGAGGCCTGCCCCGCCCCGCTGCCTCGGCCGCCTTCGTGATCGTGGGCGCGACGTGTGTGTCGATTGCGCGCTCGTCCGCCATCCAGAGGATCGTGCCGTCGGTCCTCTCCCCCGCGAGACGCAGCATGACCGGACCGAGAGCCGCCAGAAGAACCGGCGTGGGGGACAGATCCGTGATGTCGAGCGGATTGTGGACACGGAACAACTCGTTCTCGACGTCGACCGGGCCCGTACCACGAAACGCTTGGTCGAGAACGTCGAGGTAACACCTCATGGTCAAGGACGGGTGTTCGTACGGCATGCCGAGCATTTCGTCGATGATCCAGTGGTGTGAGACACCGAGGCCCAGTCTGAAGCGGCCGTCGCACACGGCCTGTACCGACAACGCCTGCTGGGCTAGTGCTATCGGGTGACGCGGTTGCACCGGCACGACGGCCGTGCCGATCTCCACCTCGGACGTCGCGCCTCCGATGATGGCCGCCATCGTCATGGCGTCGAACTCATCGGGTATCTGCGGCACCCAAACCGAGGAGAGACCCGCGCCTTCGGCCCACGTAGCGTCCTCACGCAAGCGCTCGACCTTGGTGGAGTAACGACCCCGCTCGGGGCCGACCATCAAGCCGATCCGGATGGTGGCATCTCCTTTCACCCTTCCCGTCCTCTGCCCGTCCTCTGCCCGTCCTCTGCCCGTCCTCTACCCGTCCGTCCCTGTCAGCCGGCGGGCCAACCCAAAGACTTGACTTCCAAGTACTGCTCGAAGCCGGCGACCCCGTTCTGGCGGCCGACTCCGCTGGCCTTGTACCCGCCGAACGGAACGTCGGCGAAGTAGGGAGCGCCCCCGTTGACTCCGACGAACCCGGCGCGCATCCGGCGCGCTACTGCGAGCGAACGCTCGAGCGAGCCCGACATCACGTTCCCGGCCAGCCCGTAAGAGCTGTCGTTCGCGATGCGGATCGCGTCCTCGTCGTCGTCGAAGGGGATGACGACGAGCACCGGACCGAAGATCTCCTCTTGAGCGATGGTCATCGAGTTTTCGACGTCGACGAAAAGAGTTGGGTTCACGTAGAAGCCCTTGTCGAGACCCTCAGGGGTGTCTGGGCCGCCGACCAGCAGCTTGGCGCCCTCGTCGATGCCGCGTTCGATGTAGCCGACGACGCGCGCACGCTGCTTGGCCGAGATGAGAGGGCCGCACAGGACGTCGGGCTGTTGGGGATCACCGGGTTTGACCGACTCGTAGATGCCCTTCAAGATCTCGACTCCCTCGTCATAACGCGAGCGTGGCAGAAGCATCCGTGTCGGTATCGCGCATCCTTGACCAGCGTGCATGCACGGAGCGATCCCGATGAGACAGGAGAGCCCCAGGTCCGCGTCATCGAGAACGATCGTCGCCGATTTGCCCCCCAGCTCGAGGAACAGACGTTTCATCGTCGCAGCGCCCTTCTCCATGATCCGCTTGCCGACGGCGGTGGAGCCGGTGAACGAGATGAGGTCGACCTCGGGAGACAGCGTGAGCTCCTCGCCCACGAGGTGGTCCGACGAGGTCACGACGTTCACGACGCCGGCAGGTATGTCCGTACGCTCCGCGATCAACCTGCCGAGTCGCGTCGCATTGAATGGAGTGTCGGGCGCCGGCTTCAAAACCACGGTGTTACCCGTGGCGAGAGCTTGTCCGAGTTTGTTGATCGTCACCTCGAATGGGAAATTCCACGGCACGATGGCGCCGACGACGCCGACAGGCTCGCGCCATATCCTCCGGGTGGTCAGCTGGCCGGTGACGTCCGAGAGAGCGTCCCCGAGATCCACTTCCCATGGATACTCGTCGATCAGCTTGGCTGGATACGTGAGCGCGCCAGAGAGCGGGGCATCGAGCTGAGGGCCGTGGGTCACCGACCGCGGAGACCCGACTTCGAGGATCAGCTCCTCGCGCAATTCCTCGCGTTCAGCTTCGAGTGCTTCTTGGAACTGTTCCAAGCATCGTTTGCGCAGAGCGCGGTTCGTCGACCAGTCCGTTCCGTCGAACGTGCGCCGCGCCGCGTGGATGGCCCGGTGCATGTCCGCCTTCGATGCGTCCGCAACTTCGCCCAGCACCTCTTCAGTGGCGGGGTTGATGTTGGTGAACGTCCCCGATTCACCCTCTACAAGTTTTCCGTCGATAAGCATCCGCTTCTCGAAGCGGACCATCGGCGTGCCGGACGTTTCAGACGTTCCAGACGCTTCAGACGTTCCAGACGTGTCGGACACGGTGCACCCTCCTCCTCATCTCGAGCCGTTCCAGGCTCGAGCTATAGCCACTTCCGGCTCACATCAAAACCGGTCCCGGGCCATGGCGCACAAACGGCGTGGGCTGGACCGGCTTCGGGCACCCGTCGGCACCGCCGTTCCGGCGCCCGTGGTGCCGGGTTTCCGGGCGAGTTAGACAGGTGCTCCCACCTATCAGACAGGTGCTCCCACCTTCATGACACGGGCCAGGTTCCCGCCCATTATCCCTGCGATCTCCTCCTGCGAGAGCGCCTCAGGAAGGTGGTCGACGAAGCTGCACGGTTCAGCGAGACCCTCTGGATGCGGCCAGTCGGAGCCGAACACGAGGTGATCCGCTCCAATCGCATCGACCAACTCCCCGAAGTCGTCCTCGTGGAAAGGACTTATCCAGCAATTGCGCTTGAAGGCGTCGACGGGATGCTCGCCGAAGAGCTGCGGCATCCGCTTGAAGGTCTGGCTCAGATCATTGAAAAGGGGTGCCACCCATTCCCCGCCGTTCTCCACGAACACGATGCGCAACTCCGGAAATCGGGACAGCAGCCCATGGGTTGTCATCGACGCCGCTGCGTCGTAAGCGGGACGGTGCGACAGCACCATCATCTTGAAGGGCTCGAGCGTGAACGGCAGGTACTCGGTCGGTCCCGTCCAGTCCTCCATCATGCGGGCGTACCCACTGTCGGAAGCGTGCATCGCGATCGGTATGTCCGCCTCGACGACCTTCTTCCAGAAGGGATCGAAGTACTCCATGGCAAAGGATCTGGCTCCCCCCGGTACCGGCACCGGCGCGGGCCTGATGAGAACTGTCTTCGCTCCACGCTCCAGGCACCACTCGAGCTCCCCGATCGCCTTGTCGAGCAGGGGAAGAGTGACGACCGGCGTCGCGAAGATGCGCTCGGCGTAATTAAAGGTCCACGTTTCGTACATCCACTCGTTGAAGGCGTGGATCGCGGCATGTGTGAGCTCCGCGTCGTCGCGCATTCGCTCCTCGAGCAGGCTCGCCAAGGTCGGGAACATCAGAGTCTGGTCGATGCCTAGCTCGTCCATCACAGAGATACGTGGCCCCGGTTCCCTGAACGCAGGGATCGCGCGCATCGGCTTCCCGATGATCTCTCGATAGGACTTCCCTTCCGGGTTTCCTTGTCGAAAATGCTCCTCTTGAGCTCCCGGACGCGCAACGACGTCGAAGGTCGGGTTCGGGATGTACTCGCTGATCTGGCCGCGAACGACGATCTTCGTGCGCCTTTCGACCTCGACGTACTTGATCGCCCCCTCGTACTCCTTCGGGAGATATCGCGTGAAGGCCTCTTTGGTCTCGTAAAAGTGGTTGTCCGCGTCGAAAGTGTGGAAATCGCATTTGCGAACCATGGAATCGAGCGTACGCGGTTTTCGACGACGACGTCAATATCAGGTTTGGGTAGCCTGTCTGCGTGGAGCTCGACGCGTTCAGGAAATCCGTCGACCAATGGCTCGAGGACCGTTCCGACGAACTCGCTCCGAACCACACCGGAGCAGGGACGTTGGACGAGAAGATGCTTCAGATTGCGAAGGTCCGCCGCCTCGCCTACGACGCAGGCTGGGCCCGCTACGGCTGGCCGGAGCAAGTGAGCGGCTTCGGCGGAGCGGCGCTTCTCCGCGCTTACCTTTCCGAGGCGGTAACGGCGCGAGACCTGGTCGAACCGGGGCTCTACTCCATGCCTGAGGTGCTCGGACCTTCGGTGATCAACTTCGCCAGGCGGGAGCTTTCTGCGGAAATGCTCCCTCGTTTGCTCAGAGGGGACGAGGTGTGGTGCCAAGGCTTCTCGGAGCCGGACACCGGCAGCAACCTCGCGTCACTCGCCTGCCGCGCGCTGCGCTCGGGTGATGGTTGGCGCGTCAGCGGACAAAAAGTCTGGACGAGCCTCGCGCAGTACGCGGAGAGATGTGTCCTTCTGGTTCGAAGCGGTACCGGCGAGTCGTCTGAGTCTCCTGAGTCGTCTGAGTCTTCCGAGTCTGGCCACCGAGGGATCACTGCGCTCTTCTGTGACATGGAGAGCCCGGGAATCACTGTTCGACCGATCGAGACGATGGACGGCCAGCACGAATTCTGCGAGGTGTTCTTCGACGAAGTAATCGTCCCGTTCGACCGCACTCTCGGCGAAGAGGGACAGGGTTGGACGTTCGCGATGGACGTGCTCCCGTACGAACGCAGCACGGCCTTGTGGCAGCGGGCGGCTCTACTGCATCGACGCCTCGGGGCGCTGGTCGAAGCGGCGGGACCAGGGGAGATCGATCCGTTCGCGCTCGGCGAGGTGACCCGGCTCGTCTACGCCTTCCGGGCGCGATCTCGGAGCACTGTGCACCGCATGTCGGGCGGTGAAGCCCTCGGCCCGGAGACCTCCGTCGACAAGGTGCTGCTCGCCACGGCGGAACAGGCCCTGTACGACCTCGTCGCCGCGACGTTACCCGAGCAGGTCGTGACCGGCGACGACCCCGAAAGTGAGCGCTGGCGCGCGGAGTTCATCTACTCGCGGGCAGCGACGATCTATGGCGGAAGCGCAGAAATCCAGCGAAACATCATCTCCCGGAGGCTGCTCGACCTCGGGAGCGACAAGTGACCGGGGGTGGGCGTTGATCGAAGGGGACGACCTCGAGATCTTCGACAGGAGCCTGGGTTACCTCACGGCCGGGAACACCGGTCCTGCCCTCGACGCGGCCCTCGACGAAGTCGGATGGCACGACGCACTCTTCTCGGACCAACGTGCTGCGATCTCGATTCTGTTCGAACACCAGGGCGAGGAGAACGCCACCTCTTCAGCACTCGACCAGGTGCTCGTTCATGCACTCGGGTGTGCGGGAGACGCCGTCGTACTCCCGCCGGTCGGGCGCTGCGCTGCACCCGGAACCGTAAAAACCGACCGGCTCCGAGCGCGTGGTATAGGGACATCGCGCCTCAGACGGCCAGGAACGGTTCTGGTCGTCGGTCAGGTCGACACCTCGGAGGTCGCGTTCGAGGTCGATTCCGAATCGTTGCGGTCACGTCCGGTCGACGGGATCGACCCTTTCCTCGAGCTCGTCGACATTGACGCGGAGGTTGCAGGTGTGAAACAAGTCGGCCTCGTCGACTGGCGAAATGCGCTATCCCTCGGACAGCTGGCGCTTGCCCACGAGATGGTCGGCGCTTGCCGGCGCATGCTCCAGTTCGCGCGCGAACACGCTCTGGAGCGAGTGCAGTTCGGTCGACCGATCGCCAAATTTCAGGCTGTGCGGTACCGCCTGGCGGAGACACTGGTGGCGATCGAGGCCGCGGTCGCCATGCTGGACAATGCGTGGCTGGACCGTTCCCCCTCCAACTGTGCGATGGCGAAGGCAACCGCCGGGCGCTGCGCGCTCGTGACGGCGCGTCATTGCCAGCAGGTGATGGCAGGAATCGGATTCACGACCGAGCATCCGTTGCACCGCTATACAAAACGTGTGCTCGCTCTCGAGCAGTTGCTTGGCTCCACGCGCACGCTGACGATCGATCTCGGCAACGACGTCATCGAGCGGAGACAACTCCCGGCGCTCCTCCCGCTGTGAGCCTCGTTCTTCTCACTGTGAGCCTCGGCTTCTCAACGCCGCACCTCGACGCTCGGACCGCTTCTTGGCCGAGCTGTTGCCTGAGACCTTTCGCGTATCTTCGAGCTCCGCGATCTGGCGGTCGATGAAGTCGAGGGTGGTGTCGTGTCCGGCTGTGACGCCAAGTTCGTCTTCGAGCGCGAGGACCTGCGAGAGACCGGTCATCACGAGCAGTGCGACGATCGGTGGCATTTGAGCTTCGTCGATACCCCGGTCGGAGAGCGCCGAGCGGAGCGCCTCGAGCTGAGCGGCACGGAACCGTTCTGCATATCGGGCAATCTCGGCGCGAATCGCTTTGCGATGGTTGGCGAGTGCGACGAACTCCATGGTGAACGCAGCTCCATGCGGGTCCGAGTTGAGCCGCCAGAGATTGCGCAGTGATCCGTCGGCCGCGATTGCTCGTTCGAAACGCGTCAGATTCGCTTCTGCACGCCGCCGGAACACCTCGAGGTAAAGGTCGTCCATCGTGCGGAAGTAGTAATGGACGAGTTGCGGTTTGAGTCCTGCCTTTGCGGCGACCCGTCGCGACGTAACAGCTGCGTAACCCTCTTCTCTGAGCAAGAGTTCCGCGGCATCGATCAGGCGCGCCCGGGTCTTCGAGTCGGGGGCGCCGAGCCGGCGGGATTCGGAGGAAGCCACACCGACAACTTGCCACACCACCGGCGCGATGCTAAGCAAGCGCCAAATGTGCTGTGCGAACGCTCAGCATGCCGGGGACGCCGGAAGGAGTTGGCCATGAGCGATTGGGAGACCATCGACTTCTTCAGCGACGATTCACTCCTCGAGGACCCTTATCCGTACTTCGACCAGCTCCGCTCCGTCTCTCCAGTGCTACGCCTTCCCCACCACGGCGTGGTCGCGATAACCGGCCACGAGGAGGCGAGCGAGGTCTATCTCGATTCTGAGACGTTTTCGTCGTGCAACTCCGTCATCGGACCATTCGCCCGGTTCCCCGTCCCTCTCGAAGGCGACGACGTAGGCGACATCATCGATCGCCACAGGGATCAGCTCCCGATGAACGAGCACATGGTCACCATGGATCCGCCGGCTCACACGCGCGAGCGCGCGCTTCTCATGCGACTCATCACCTCCAAGCGGCTCAAGGACAACGAGGCCTTTATGACGAGGTTGTCCGATCAGCTGCTCGACGAGTTCGTAGCAGACGGCCATTGCGAGTTCATCAGTGCCTACACCCAGCCTTTCGCCATGCTCGTCGTGGCCGACCTGCTTGGAGTCCCCGAGTCAGACCACGAGCGCTTCCGGGAAGGATTCGGTTTGAGCGTCGCCCCCGGGAAGCTCGGATCCAAGTCCAATAACACCGGCAGCAATCTAAATGCGTTGTCGTGGCTCGATGAATGGTTCACGCACTACATCGAGGACCGTCGCCGCTCACCGCGCAAGGATGTGCTCACAGACTTGGCGCTCGCGACCTACCCCGACGGGACGATGCCGGAGATCACCTCTGTGGTTCGTACCGCGACCTTTCTGTTCGCAGCCGGCCAGGAAACGACCGCACGCCTTCTCGCAGTCGCCCTCAAGCACCTTGCAGAACGGCCCGATCTCCAGGACGAGCTGCGATCGGAAAAGGAGCTGATCCCTACATTCATCGAGGAGGCCCTACGCATCGAGAGCCCCGTGAAGGCGGACTTCCGGCTGTCCCGAAAGGCGTCCACCATCGGTGGGGTGGAAATTCCCCCGGGGACCCCGGTAATGCTGCTCAACGGTGCTGCAAATCGCGACCCGCGGCGATTCGAATGCCCGGCGGAGTTCCGCGTCGACCGATCGAACTCCCGCGCGCACATGGCGTTCGGCCGGGGCGTGCACACTTGCCCCGGGGGGCCGCTCGCCCGTGCCGAAGGGCGAGTCAGCTTGGAAAGGATTCTCGACCGGATGCGCGACATCCGGTTGTCCGAAGAACATCACGGGCCACCTACGGCGCGGCGGTTCCGGTACGAACCGACGTGGGTGCTGCGCGGTCTCAGCAACCTGTACCTCGAATTCACCCCGGTGCAAGGTGCTCGTTGAGGTGCGTCGACATCTAGTAGAGCGCGCAGGCCTCGCTAGGCTCCCTGCGTGGGACGACCTGACGAAGCACGCGTAGATCGCAAACAAGCTGTCGGTCGCAAACAAGCTGTCGGTCGCAAACCGGCAGTCGATGGCAAACCAGCCGCCAGTCGCAAACCGCCAGCAGATCCCGGCCGGAGGACGCTCGGTCCCACGGCAGCACAAGCTCGCATCATCGCCGCCTCGCTCGAGCTATTCGCTCGGAACGGGGTCGGAGGCACATCTCTTCAGATGATCGCTGACGCTGTCGGGGTGACCAAAGCGGCGGTGTACCACCAATTCAAGACAAAGGACGAGATCGTGCTCGCCGCTGCCGAGGACGAACTTTCCAGGCTCGAAGCCGTCCTCGATACCGCCGAGGCCGAGACGTCTCGAACCCGCGCACGCCAGATGCTCCTTACCGGCATCGTCGAGCTGGCCATCGAACGGCGGCGGACCGTCAGCGTCATCCTGAGCGATCCCGTTGTCATTCGCTTCTTCTCCGGTCGCGATCGGTACGAGCGCGTCGTGGTACGGCTCGGCGATCTGTTGATGGGACCGGGGCGCGGCTCCGACGATCGTCTGCAGACGGCGATGTTCATGGCTGCGATCAGCGGAGCGGTGATACACCCGATGGTGGCGGGCCTCGACGACGACGTACTTCGATCCGAGCTGCTTCAGCTCGCGGGGCGCTTTCGCTGAAGCGTCCCCGCTGACGCGTCCCCCAAAAATCAGCGTGGTTGCTGGAGATAGACGTCGAGGTGTCGGATCTTCCCGTTCTCGTCGAATTCGAACACGGTCATCGAATTCACCACGCTCGCGCTTTCACCGCGGAAATGTCGTTCCACGATTTCGAAGTAGACACGACTTCCGAGCTCTGCAACCCGTCGCAGCGTCGTATCGAACGAGTCCGTTACCGATGCCCAACCCGTGAGCATCTCGGTGTACTGGCGCCAATCCTGCACTTCGAGAAAGGTTCCCACCCTCTCGAATTCCTCGACCGCCACGAACTCCTCGAGAGGTGCCCAATCCAAGGGGCTTTTCACAGTCTCCACCAGTTTCTTGATCGTCCTCTCGTAATCGAGGACCTTGCGCGTCAGTGGACCCACGCTGTCCGCATTCGAAGCCACAGAGGTCGGACGAGCGGAATCAGCGGAATCAGCGGAATCAGCG
>DASPVS010000011.1:0-7139 GCA_035622235.1 Acidimicrobiales bacterium
ACAAGAGAACGTGTAAGACCGTGAAGCGCGCGGTTGTGACGCTCATCGTCCGGACGTTCCACGAGTAGCGAACCGTTTTCCTGCCGAACCGAGATCGGCGAGGGCACCACCCGTTCGAGACGCCCCTGGGGTCCGTTCACAGTCACGCGACCGTCTTCGATATCCACTGTGACCCCGTTCGGTACTGCTATCGGCGATCGTCCGACTCGGGACATCAGAACACCTCCGCAGTCGCAAGGACGCGTTCTTCCTCATGCGACGCGAACACGAACCAGTCAACACACATACCGTCACCAGACATAACAGAGAACCTCACCGCCGACCCTTTTGTTGCGGGCCTCGCGATCGGTCATCAACCCTTGGCTGGTGGAGAGGACCGCGACCCCGAGCCCTCCGAGAACTCTGGGCATCCTGTCGGCCTGGGCGTAGATGCGAAGGCCGGGCTTCGAGACGCGCCGGAGCCCTGCGATGGTCCGAGTCCGGTCTGACGCGTACTTCAGCTTGATCTCGAGGACCTTGCCGGGCCCCTTGGCTGCGGGCCCGGTGTCGAACCCCTCGATGTAGCCCTCGCGCTCCAACAAGCCGGCCAACGACTCCTTCAATTTGGAGCTGGGCATGCGGACCGTTTCGTGCATGGCCACGTTCGCGTTTCGGATGCGCGTCAGCATGTCGGCGATGGGGTCGGTCATGGTCATCCGTGCATCCCCCCTCTCACCAGCTCGCCTTGGTCACGCCGGGGATCTCGCCGGCGTGAGCCATGACGCGGAGACAGATGCGACACAATCCGAACTTCCTGAAGACCGCGCGCGGTCTCCCGCACCGCCGGCAACGGGTGTAAGCGCGGACCTTGTATTTCGGAGTGCGCTGCTGCTTTTCGATCAGTGCCTTCTTGGCCATGTCTTTAGGTGGCCTCCTGCCTGAACGGGAATCCAAATGCGACGAGAAACGCGCGGCCTTCCTCATCGGTGCGCGCGGTCGTACAGATCGTTATATCCATGCCGCGGGTCGTATCGATACGGTCGTAATCAATCTCGGGGAATATCAATTGCTCTGTAACTCCGAACGTGTAGTTGCCCCTCCCGTCGAACGACCGCGGTGAAAGGCCACGGAAGTCGCGGATTCGGGGGATGGCGAGCGAGATGAGCCTGTCCAGGAACTCCCAGGCGCGATCTCCACGCATGGTGACCTTTGCCCCGATGGGCATTCCCTCGCGCAACTTGAACCCGGCTATCGACCGTCGTGCCCTGGTGACGGCCGGTCGCTGCGCGGTTATGACCTCGAGGTCGCGAACCGCCCCTTCGACCAGCGAAGGCTGCTGCGTGGCCCGGCCGACTCCCATGTTCACGACGACCTTCTCGAGTCGGGGCACCTCCATGATGTTCGAAAGACCCAGGACGTCTTTGAGCTCACCGCGGATCTGGGATTCGTAGCGTTCTTTCAGTCGCGGCTTGGTCCTCGTCGCAGTCCCAGTCATCACAGCTCCGTTCCGCACTTGTGACAGACACGGACCTTGCGCCCCGTTTCGTCGATTCGCATGGCGATTCGGGTCGGCCCGTCTATCGGGCAGACGATCGCGACGGCCGAGACCGGCAACGGCATGTCCTTGTCGATGATCCCACCCTGCATCGTCTGGCCACGCGGCTTGGTATGGCGCTTCGCCATGTTAGCCGCGTCGACCACGACCTTTCGCTCGGACGGAAGCGCGATCATCACGGTTCCGCGCTTGCCGCGGTTTTTCCCCGACCTGACTTCTACTGTGTCTCCTTTTCGGATGCGCATTACAGAACCTCTGGTGCTAACGAGACGATCCGCATGAACCTCTTGTCCCGGAGCTCACGCCCGACGGGTCCGAAGATGCGAGTGCCTCGGGGTTGTTGTTGTTCGTTTATGAGTACGGCTGCGTTCTCGTCGAAGCGGATATAGCTCCCGTCGGGGCGCCGACGCTCCTTTGCCGTGCGGACGACGACGCATTTGACGACGTCACCTCTCTTCACAGCCGCACCGGGGATGGCGTCCTTGACCGTTGCTACGAAAATGTCTCCGATGCCCGCATAACGCCGACGCGATCCGCCGAGCACCTTGATACAAAGAACCTCCCGCGCACCGGAGTTGTCCGCAACTCGAAGGCGAGACTCCTGCTGGATCATCTGGCGCGCTCCACGATCTCGGTTACGCGCCAGCGCTTCAGCTTCGAGATCGGCCGGGTCTCTGCGACTTTTACGCGATCCCCGGTACGTGCGTCGAGCCCGGCGTCATGGGCATAGAGCTTCTTCGTACGCTGGACACTCTTCCCGTAGCGCGCGTGGCGAACGGGCTCGACCACCGCGACGACGACGCTGTTCTCCATTTTGTCCGAGACGACAGTCCCCTCACGTATCTTTCGCTGACCCCTCGCGGTCGATCCCGCTGAACCCGCCGGAGCAGGCGCTTCAGGCGCTTGCGCTATTTCTTCGTCGGCCATCACTCGCCTTCCACTTCGTCGTCACTCGCCGCGTCCTCTGCGTCCTCGTCGTCCTCTAGGTCATCGAGATCGATCGACTCGTCTTCGGAGCCGTCGTCGAACTCGTCGTCGAAGTCGTCGTCGAACTCGTCGTCGGTCCCCTCCTCGTCGCCTATCGGCTCTTCCTCGTCGCCTATCGGCTCTTCTTCGAGCTCATCGGGCGCGGTCTCAACGGCCTCAGCCTCGGCCTTGGCCCGGGCACGCCGGGAAGTACGACGCGGCAAAACCTCCGCGGATGATCGGACCGGCTCGCGCCCCTCTACCAACGCGATCTCGCGATCACGAAGGACGGTGAGGACTCTCGCGACGTCTTTGCGAACCTGAGGCAAGCGGCTCACGTTGTCCAGTTGGCCCGTTCCGAGTTGGAAACGAAGGTTCAGAAGCTCGCGCTTGTACTCCGCGAGCCGGCCTTCCAGCTCCTCTTCGTCGAGCTCCCGGAGCTCGGATACGGCGACCATGTTCGCTTAGACCTCCACCTCGGCTGCTCCGTGCGTACCGGGACGCACGACAAATCTGGCCTTGAACGGCAACTTCTGGATCGCCCTTTCCATTGCCGAGCGAGCGAGCTCACGATCGACTCCGGCGAGCTCGAAGAGGATTCGGCCGGGGCGCACGACGGCGACCCAGTGCTCGGGATTGCCTTTACCCGAGCCCATGCGGGTCTCAGCGGGCTTCTGGGTGACCGGCTTGTCAGGGAACACGCGGATCCAAACCTTGCCGCCACGACGGACGTGCCGGGTCATCGCGATACGTGCAGCCTCGATCTGGCGCTGAGTGATCCAGCCCGGCTCGAGCGCCTGGATCCCGAAGTCACCGAAGTTGATCGAGGTTCCTCCCTTTGCAGAACCGTTGGTCCGACCACGTTGTTGCTTGCGGTGCTTTACCTTCCTTGGCATCAACATCAGTCGGGCTCCTTGCGGAAATGCGGAGTCTCGTGATGCTCGTTACGAGTTCGACGCTCGATCTCCTCTTCTTCGGACAGAAGTCTCTCCAATGCGTCGCCCTCATCCCCTTCCGGTCCGGACCCCGGCAAAGGCATCGAGGGTGCAGACTCGCGGCTCGAGTCCTCCTCGGTGAACGTGCCTTCCGCTGGAGGCGATTCCCCTCCCACAGCACTGCCGGGTTCGCCCTGTTCTGCACGGCGTCGCCCGCCTCCCGCCGTGATCAGCCGGCGCGGAGTCGACTGTCCCGAAGTTTCGCCCGCAGCCATTGCCGCTTCGCGGGAGATCTTTTCGTCGGACGAGAGCCGGTAAGGAAGGATGTCTCCCTTGTAGATCCATACCTTCACACCGATGCGGCCCGTCGAAGTCCGCGCCTCGCGAAAGCCGAAATCGATGTCCGCCCTGAGTGTGTGCAGCGGCACACGACCTTCGCGATAACCCTCCTTGCGCGACATCTCAGAGCCGCCCAGGCGCCCGGCGCACTGCACCCTCACACCTTGAGCTCCGGCTTTGGTAACCGTTTGCATGGCCCGCTTCATGGCTCGACGAAACGCAACCCTGCGCGCCAGCTGGTCTGCGATGCTTTGCGCGATCAGAGCCGCGTCGAGCTCGGGCTGCTTGATCTCTTGGATGTTGAGCTGGATGCGGTTCCTCAGTCCCGTTATCTCTTCAAGGCGCTTCTTCAAACGGTCGGCCTCGGACCCGCGTCGGCCGATCACGATCCCGGGGCGGGCCGTGTGGATGTCGACGCGCAGACGGTCGCGAGTTCGCTCGATCTCGATCCGGCTCACCGCCGCAGTCTCGAGCTGCGACGTCAGATAGTCCCTGATCTTCCAGTCCTCGATGACGAAGTCCTGGTAGCTGCGCTCCTCGAACCAACGTGACTTCCAGTCCGTGGTAACGCCGAGACGAAACCCGTATGGGTTCACCTTCTGGCCCATGGTTCAGTCCTTCTCCTCGGTAGACCCTTCGGCCTGCCCGGGTTCCTCGTCGACGTCCTCGTCGACTTCGTCCTGTTGTTGATCCCCCGCCACAGCGCTGTCAGCGACGTCAGGGGTCTCCGTGTCAGCCACTTCCACGTCCTCGTCCGTCTCACCCACCGCTGAGCTCTCGTCCGTCGGCTCTTCGGATTCGGCCTCTTCTGAGTCGGCCTTTCCGGATTCGGCCTCTTCTGAGTCGGCCTTTCCGGACTCGGCCTCTTCGGACTCGGCGTCAGCGGACTCGGCGTCAGCGGACTCGGCCTCCCCGGATTCGGCCTCTTCTGGTTCGTCGACCAACTCGCCCCGCGCACGCGCGCGACGGGTGGCCCGGTTCCCCGACTCGCTCGCCGTTTCGGCTTGCTCGGTCGTCTCCCGCGACGCCGCCACTCGGCGCGCTCGCGATGCGCCCGCCCCCGCGCTCCGCCGGGCGCGCTGACGTTCGAGCCTCTCCTCGGGAAGCCTCGCCACGATCACCGTGATATGGCACGTGCGCTTGCGGATCCGCGTCGCCCGACCCCTTGCACGAGGTCGCCAACGCTTCAAGGTTGAGCCCTCATCCGCGTAGCAAGCTGCGACGTAGAGCTCTTCCGGATCGAGCCCGTCATTGTGCCGCGCGTTGGCGAGGGCCGAGTTGAGAACCTTCGATACGACTCTGGCCGCCTCACGAGGAGTGGTACGGAGGATCTCATCGGCCGTTTCAGCGTCTTTGTCACGGATGAGGTCGAGTACTTGACGGGCCTTGTAAGCGGACATCCGGTAGTGCCGCAAGACGGCGCGCGTCCCGGGTAGCTCGTTCGTCTTCATGCCGGGCATGTCAACGCCTCGCCTGCCGTTCTTGACCGCGTGGTACCTGAAGGTACGAGTCGGAGCGAACTCTCCGAGCTTGTGACCGACCATGGACTCGGTTATGTAAACGGGCACGTGCTTGCGTCCGTCGTGGATTGCGATCGTGTGACCGACCATGTCAGGAATGACGGTCGAGCGCCGGGACCACGTCTTGATGACGCGCTTCTCATTGCTCGAGTTGAGCGCATCGACCTTCTTCAGAAGGTGGTCGTCCACGAACGGGCCTTTTTTCAGGCTACGCGGCATGAAGAATTCCCTTCTCGACGCTCATCGGCGTGCACCCCGCTTTCGGCGGCGTCGGACGATCAACTTGTCCGATGGACGGTGCTGCGCTCGCGTGCGACCTTCGGGCTTGCCCCACGGAGAGACCGGATGCCGGCCTCCCGACGACTTTCCTTCGCCACCACCGAGAGGGTGATCGACCGGGTTCATCGCCACACCGCGGGTCTGCGGTCTCACACCCTTCCAACGATTTCGCCCCGCTTTGCCGATCGAGACGAGCTCGGCCTCCGCGTTGCCTACTTCGCCGAGTGTGCCACGGCAGTCGATCGGCACGCGCCGCATCTCCGTGGAAGGAAGACGCAACGTTGCGAACGAACCCTCTTTGGCAACCAGCTGCGCGCTCATGCCCGCTCCGCGGGCAAGCTTTCCCCCTTGTCCGGGCTTGAGCTCGATGTTGTGAACAGTCGAACCGACCGGGACGAATCGAAGTGGGAGCGCATTGCCGGGTCGTATCTCCGCGCCCTGACCACTCTGTAGGACGTCTCCCACCCTCACGTTGGCTGGAGCGAGGATGTAGCGCTTCTCGCCGTCGTAGTAGTGAAGCAAGGCGATGCGTGCATTTCGGTTGGGGTCGTACTCGATCGACGCAACCTTGGCCGGAACCCCGTCCTTGTTCCTTTTGAAGTCGATGATCCGGTACTGCTGCTTGTGACCGCCACCGCGGTGGCGGGAAGTCTTGCGGCCGTAGGAGTTGCGACCCCCGGACCCGGGCTTGGGGATAACGAGAGACTTCTCCGGGCGCGAGCGCGTTATCTCGGAGAAGTCGGAAACCGATTGGAAGCGACGTGCCGGGCTTGTCGGCTTTCGCTTGCGGAGCGGCATCGTTCCGTTCCTCTCAGCTCTTCTCGAACAGGTCGATGCGGTCACCCCGCGCGAGGGTGATGATCGCCCGCTTCGTGTCGGGTCGCCGGCCCTTAGTGTTGGTCCGGCGATTTCGACGGATCTTTCCGTTGCGATTGAGGGTGTTTACCTTTCGCACCTTTACGTTGAAGACGTCTTCGACCGCCTTGCGAACTTCGATCTTGGTGGCGTCCGGTGCGACCACGAAAATGTAGACGCCGTCATCCATGAGGGAGTACGACTTCTCCGAGACGACGGGTCGCAAGAGAACCTGCTCTGCATCTCTCATTGGTCGCCTCCGTGGGTGTCGTCGTCCTCGTCAGATCCGGCGTCACTTCCTGAAGACGACGTTGGCTTGCCGGCAGACGGGGACTTACGAGTGGATCCGCTGGTCTTTCGCGCCCGACTCGGCTTGAGGATCTTTTCTCCGGTGCTTGTGACAGCTTCCGGTTTCGTAACAGCTTCCGGTTCCGTAACAGCTTCCGATTCCGCGGCGCCTTCTGCATCCCCCGCCGACGTCTCGCTGCTCTCGTCTTGGGTTGCCGGCTTTGTGGTCTCGGTCGCTTTTCGGGACCTTGTCGTCTTGACAGCCTTATCAGCCTTTGCAGCCTTAGCAGGCTTTGTAGCCCTTGCCGCCTTTTCCGCCTCCGGCTCCTCCGCTGGCGCGTCCTCTGGCGCCGACACCTCTTCCGCGGCTTGAGACGCTTCAGATGTCTCAGATGTCTGAGATGCGTCGGTTGCCTTGGAGAC
>DASPVS010000012.1:0-2944 GCA_035622235.1 Acidimicrobiales bacterium
ATCGGACGGGATACTGACTCTGTCCTCGGCGGCCCCTCTGGCCAAGGGCTTCATGGCATACGCACAGCTGCCCGACCTTCCGCCGATCAATGTGACGATCGATCACTACCTGGAGGTCGCCGTACTCTCCTCCAGCGAGTTCCTCGCGGTCCGCATCGCCATCGGCCTCACGAATACCTCGACACAATTGCTCATGTTGTCGACGTTCAACGGCAACGCGTGGCGCGTCGTGACGATCGACCTCGCGGTCTTCGCTCTGGTGGGCGTTTGGTCGTTCCCGAACGTTCAACTCGGCTTCGAGGTGATCGAGGCGCCTACCGTCACTAACCCCGCCGTGAGTTTCGAGTTCCTCGCCATTGGAGACATCGAGAATGTCTGAGGAGCCGAGCGCGACCCGTCCCTATCCGTCCGGATTTTTTGGACCGTTGTGGCGGAGCCTGGTGCCTTCCTCGCTGTGGGAACGCCTCCCGACGATTCGAAATTGGCTGCTCTTGGCGGTGGCGGTCCGGGTCGCCCTGATGCCGCTTACCATGTCGGTCGACGGAGAGACGACGGCCTACGTGGCCACGGTGCTGGCGTACAAGGGCCAACTCATCCTGAGCAACGATCCGCCGCCGGTCTACTATCTCACCGCGGCGCTCTTAGAGCCGTTTCGTCCGATCCTGGCGAATACGCCGGTCCAGTTCTTCACGGGAAACGGAGTGTACACTCCCTCGGCGCTCCCCCAGGCGCTCGCGGCGACTTCACCGGGCTTCGGGGTGATCGCGACGATCATCAAGATCCCCTACCTCTTCTTCGACCTCGGCATCGCGCTCCTGCTTCTTCGACTCGCGCCTTCGGCACGGGTCGCCGTCCTCGCCCTCCAGATCTGGGCGCTCAACCCGTTCGCGATCTACGTCAGTTACGTCGTCGGACAATACGATGTGATTGCCACCTTCTTCCTCGTGCTCTGTATCTACTTTTTCATCCGTCATCGGTACCTCGCGAGCGGCATCGCGCTCGGCCTGGCGACCCTCTTTCAGATCTGGCCGCTGGTCGTTCTCCCGATCGTGCTGATCTATCTCGGACGTAACACTCCGCACGCCCGCCAGTGGGCCCGCCCTATGCTTTCCTACGTGGTGCCGGTCGTCGCCGGCCTCGGTGCGCTGGCCCTGATCTATCACTTCCAAACTGTCTCGTACCAGTCAGCGAACCTCGCGCTGGGAGGGGACCAGCTGGACGGGTTCTACGGTACGGTGCTCTACAACCGTGGCACGGTGTCGCAACCCCTGGTGCAGGGAATTACCACGTTCCTGGGATTCACCGTGGCCTTCTCGACGATGTCCCCGCTCGGAGACATGGTCATCCTCGTGGCCGTGGTGTACTTCGCGATCTTGCTCTTCCTCGCCTACGGCCCCCGGCTCGAGCCGATGGCCGTGCCAGCGTTGGCGTCGGCGTTCCTCCTGACGTATTTCGCGTTCTCGGTGTTCTTCGTTCAGTGGTTCTTGTGGGCCCAGCCCTTTGTCGTCCTCGTGGTCGCCACCGACGTCCGGCGACTGCTGCCGCTCTATCTGATCCTGTTCATTCCTTACCTGATCTATTCCTGGCTGTTTGGCGCACCGCTCTGGGGCCAGCTCCTCCTCATGGTGTATCCCCCATCGTACTACTGGCGTTCCCCGCTCCTCGTGCTCAACGCCGCCGGCCTGCCGGGGTTGCTCCTCGCGAATATCTCGCGCGCCTTCCTCACCGCGGTGTGTTTGTTCTTCGCCTACCGCGCCTACCGCGAGTATGTCGGAGTCCGATCGGCCGCGCCCCCGGACGGTCCCCGCGGGGTCGTCGAGAATCCCCCGGCGTCAGGCGCTCCTCGCGCCCCGGTCGAGCCGTAGGTTACTCGCGCTAAGTCGCTCGAGGGTGGATTTCTTTCAAGACCCGGCCCCAGTCCTCCAGGTTCGTGGCGACTTCGCCCCTACCGAGCTCCTCACGGCGGCAGGGAACGTGAGTCGAGGGGCTCACAAGTGCGGCCAAGTTTATCTGGGCCCCTAGCCGTGACCGCTCGCGCGAAAGGACAGGAGGTCGCTGAGTATGTCGGTGCGAATCGTTCCCGGGGAGATTTCCGCCCGGGACGTGACGAATCGCGTCGCAGTGCCGACCTCGGGGCTCCCGAAACTCCCTCCGTTCGAGCGAGTGGCGGAGACCATCGCGACGCCCCGTCGCAAGCTTCCACTGCACCGGCACGACCACGCCGAGGTCCTGACGTACGTAATCGAAGGGTCGGGATTCTACGAATTGGCCCCCAACTCGCCCGAGCCGGTGGTGGAAGGCTCCCTACGATTGCTCACGGCCCACGCGAGCGCGTCCCATGCGATTAATCCCGGGAAGGGCCAGACGATCCGCTACTTTGCCGTCGTGACCACCCTGCTCGCCAACGGTGCGAGCGCGACCAAGCTCCAGTCGATGCAGGCCGTGGAGTCCGCCGTGCAACCGGACGGGACCTCGTTCGCTCGGCTGGTGGGACCTACCACGCCCGTTCGGTCCGCAGTGGGTCTGGAAGCCGAGGCGATTCGGTTCCAAAGCGACGGAACCTCTTTCCGGCAGATCGGGCACAGCACGCTCGGGCTCGCGTACGCACTTGCCGGCCGCGGCACGCTGGACGGAGAACCGATCGAGATCGGCGAGGCCGCGGTCATCCGAGACGCCGCGGGTATCGCACTTCAGGGGCGAGCGGGCTTCCGGGTCGTTCTCCTCCGGGTGCCTCGCCCTACGGCGGCGGACCCGTGAACCAAAGCGTGGGTCATAACGGGCCACGCAAGTTCCCCGGGGGTAGAAATCCCTCAAGATTGGGATGAGCGACGAACCTCGGTTCGACCACCTGGTCGTCCTGATGTTCGAGAACAGATCCTTCGACAATCTCCTCGGGTATCCCTATGCACCGGGCGAAGTCGCGTCGTTCGAGGGGGTCTCGGCG
>DASPVS010000013.1:0-3539 GCA_035622235.1 Acidimicrobiales bacterium
TGACCTTGCGAACGTAAAGACCAAAGCCGTTCTCGACGGAGACGAATGGGTCGTCACCGGACAGAAGGTCTGGACCTCGTTGGCCGTTTGGGCCGACTGGTGCTTCGTGCTTTGCCGTACCGATCCCGCTTCATCCAGACATCGCGGCCTCTCCTACCTTCTCGTCCCCATGCGTCAGCCGGGAGTCGAGATTCGACCTATCACCCAGCTGACTGGCACTTCCGAGTTCAACGAAGTGTTCTTCGACGGGGCGCGCACGAGCGTCGACCTGGTCGTGGGAGAGGTCAACGACGGTTGGCGGGTCGCTCTTGCAACTCTCGCCTTCGAGCGAGGAGTGGGACTGCTAGGCAATCTCGTCCACTTCCAGCGCGAGCTGGAACACATCTTCACGCTGGCGGCGAAGAACGGTCGCGGTTCCGATTCCGTCCTGCGTCAGCGTCTTGCCCAGGCCTTGATACGCCTCTATGTATTCCGCCTGAATATCCTGCGTTCCCTTTCGAGTGACGAATCCTCGATATCCCCGGAAGCGTCGATCGCCAAATTGTTCTGGGGATCGTGGCATCGTGACCTTGGCGAGCTTGCAATGGATGTCTCCGGTATGAACGCAACTGTCACAGATGGTTTTCCATATGAACTGGACGAGCTTCAGCGTCTCTTTCTCTTCAGTCGCGCCGACACCATCTACGGCGGCTCGAATCAGATCCAACGCAACATCATCGGAGAGCGCGTGCTCGGGCTTCCGACCGAGCCAAAAGTTCTGGCAGAGCCAAAGCCCACGTCAGAGCCAAAGCCCACGTCAGAGCCAAAGCCTCCGTCGGAGCCGAAGGGAGCCGAATAGTGGACGCACCATCTTCGCCCAAACCCCCGGTCGGGCACGGGCTACTCGAAGGAAAGGTGGTGGTCGTGACCGCTTCGGCGGGGACCGGGATCGGCTTTGCCGCTGCAGAGCGTTGTGTCATAGAAGGTGCCACGGTCGTACTTTCCGATGCCCACGAGCGCCGTCTCGAAGAAGCGGCCGACCGCCTAGAACAACTCTCCTCCAAAAGACCCCTCGCAATACCTTGCAACGTCACGATCGAACAAGACGTGGCAAACCTCTACCAAACGGTCGTTGCCGAGCACGGCCGTATCGACGTGGCCGTCAACAACGCAGGACTGGGAGGGAACGCTCCGATCGTAGAGATGACAGACGAGCAGTGGTCGACCGTCATCGACGTGACGCTTACCGGAACGTTCCGATGCATTCGCGCCGCGCTTCGTCATATGTTCGAGCAGGGAAACGGTGCAATCGTAAACAACGCCTCGGTTCTCGGGTGGCGAGCTCAGGCGGGTCAAGCCCACTACGCATCGGCAAAAGCGGGCGTGATGGCGCTGACGAGAACCGCGGCGGCGGAGGCTGCGCCGCGTGGCATCAGGGTGAACGCAGTCTCGCCGAGCCTGGCACTTCATCCATTTCTCAACCGCGTGATGGCGGACGTCGAGCTCGAGGAATTGAAAAGGCGCGAGCTATCGGGGCGTTCTGCGGAAACCTGGGAAGTTGCAAACGTCATCGTCTTTCTTGCAAGCGATTACGCCTCTTACCTGAACGGCGAAGTCGTCTCGGTTTCGAGCCAACATCCCTGACGCAAGTTCCGCCCTTATTCATTTACTGCTCTCGTGTGAGACACAAATAGCTCCTTGGGTGAGACGCATATAGAACCCTGTGTGAGGCCCAGGAACATGCAGTCGCTGTGTAACGTGTGGGGATGGCGGGAGAAACCGACTCGACCGAGGGCTTCGCGACCGAGGAGCACGATCTTCCGGGTGCGGGTCCGGGACCTGACAGATCGAGGTCGATGAAGCGCTGGGGAGCGGGTGCCGTCGCAGCGGTGCTCTTGGTCGGCACCGGAATCGGCGCAGGCCTGGCTGTGGCGGGCACAAGTGCGACCCCCGCAGCTGCCTTGAGCTCCGCTGCTGCTCAAACAGATAGCAGCACAGCGCACCTCGAGTTCACTATCACTCCCCCGTCATCGGGTCAGAACCAAGTCGGGACCGCAAGCGGAGACGCAGACTTGGCGAAAAAGGACTTCGAGCTTCAGATCACATCCAGCTCAGAGCTCTCACTGTTCGGTTCCACGACGTCTCAATTCCTCTTGGTGGACGGAAGCGCCTATATGCGATTCCCATACGCGAAACCGCCGCTCGGTGGACCTACGTGGTTCGCACTTCATGGGGGAACAACGGTCGATGGCCCTTTACTCACCTTCAACGCCAGTCAACTTCTCAGCCTGCTGAAGAACGGTGGGGCGATCGTCACACCCGAAGGGTCACAGGTGATCGACGGAGTGACGACTCAGAAGTACATCGTCACCTTGAAGCGAGGACCGAACAATGGGGTTGGCTCTGATGGCGGGAGCAGCCCAGCAGACCAGTTCATGGGCGGTGCCCAGTCGGTGACCGTCTGGATCGGTGACGACGGCTACGTGCATCGAATCGCCGCAGACGTCGGAGCTCAAGATGACACCGTCGGCGGGAGCGCAGAGATCGTGATGACGCTCAGCGATTTCGGGGAGCCGCTCGACATCGCAGCCCCACCAGCAAGCGAGACGAGAAGCGGATCGGAGCTGTTTCCCGACCTCTGCGCTGAGTCGAACGCCAGCAACTCGGCGCTGTGCGCGATGGCGAACGCCGGGGCTTCGGGTGAGCCCACCCACTACAGCACCCGGATCTCAACCGGCTCGGCGGAATCGGCCGGATTGCGCTGACCAGGACTTATACGCCACAGCGACAATTCGCTCAGGTTTCGGCACCAAGCTGTCGATGATTTGTAACGGCGAAGCGAGAAGCCGGGGGTGGGTCCGGTGCAGTTCCCATCGCCCGAACGGCTCGCCCGTCGATTGACGCATACCCGTGCTCCGTTGGCAGAGGCGGTCGGGTGGTCACGCAGCCACCCGGCCGCCAAAGCCGAGCTTCTGACCCCCAGACTCCCTTCTGCAGCACCTGAGATCGCGTAAGTCGCGTAATCGCCTTGTCGCCGGGTCCGTGGGGCTTGCCCTACCCTGACGGCGTGTCAGGAAGCGCCGCGACGCCGAGCTCCTCCGAGGAGGACGCGCGCGGGGACCTGCGATGGGGAAGCGTCCC
Organism: Acidimicrobiales bacterium; assembly: GCA_035622235.1. Classification (GTDB taxonomy): domain Bacteria; phylum Actinomycetota; class Acidimicrobiia; order Acidimicrobiales; family UBA8190; genus DASPVS01. The sequence goes on from DASPVS010000013.1 coordinate 3,121, forward strand.
GGGTCTCGTGGCTGACGCAGCCCGGAGATTCGGCGACGGCGAAGCACTTGTCGAAGGAGACCTTCGCCTGACCTTTCGCGAGCTCGCGGACGAGTCGTTGCGGGTTACCCGAGCCGCGATCGGAGCGGGCTTGGAGCCGGGAGACAAGGTCGCCATCTGGGCGCCGAACATCGTCGAATGGGTTCTCAGCGCTCTGGGTCTGCTCGGGGCGGGGGTCGTGCTCGTCCCGCTCAACACGAGGTTCAAGGGCCCGGAAGCTTCATACGTCCTCGGCAAATCGCATGCGCGGGCGCTGTTCTCGGTGCGTGGTTTTCTCGGCAACGACTACCCGGCGATGCTCCAAGGCGAGAATCTCCCCGAGCTCGAACGCATCGTGTTGCTTCGAGACGACGGTGGGCCGTCGGAGGTGCTGACTAGGA
>DASPVS010000014.1:0-5643 GCA_035622235.1 Acidimicrobiales bacterium
TCTGGCGGTAACCCTCGAAAGGTTGGAAGCCCTGCAGTCGAGCGGGAGACCACAACGTGTAGGCCTCTCTGCGACTCAACGTCCAATAGAAAAGACCGCGACGCTGCTGACCGGAGTGGGCAGCGGGCGGGAGACGACGATCATCGACTGCGGTCACTTGCGCGAGATCGAGTTGAAGCTCGAGCTACCCGATTCGGAGCTGGGCGCCGTCGCCTCGACTGAGCAGATGGGCGAGGTCCTGGACCGGATCGCGGCCCAGGTCGGACGCCACCGGACGACGCTCGTCTTCGTCAACACGAGGAGGATGTCCGAGCGAATCGCCCACGAGCTGGGCCAGAGGCTCGGGGCCGAAAAGGTGGCCGCGCACCATGGAAGCCTCTCGAAGGATCGCCGTCAGCGCGTCGAGCAGAGGCTGCGCGCGGGCGACCTCAGTGCGCTCGTCGCCACCGCCTCCCTCGAGCTGGGAATCGACGTAGGTCCCGTCGAGCTCGTGTGCCAAGTTGGGTCGCCACGGAGCATCGCGACGTTCCTCCAGCGCGTCGGACGATCGAACCACCGACGCGGGGGAGTGCCGAAGGGAATCGTCTATCCGTTGACCCGAGACGAATTGGTGGAGGTGGTCGCACTTCTCGGCGCCGCGAGGGCCGGGCGCCTCGATGCCGCGTGTCCACCGACGGGACCGCTTGACATCCTCGCTCAACAAGTCGTCGCGGAAGTTGCCGCCGCCGGCGAGTGGTCCGAGGACGCCCTCTTCGAGCTCATGCGGGGCTCGGCTCCGTTCGCTGATCTCTCGCGAGAGGACTTCGACGCCGTAATCGAGCTCGTCACCGAAGGGATAACGACGGGTCGCGGGCGACGGATGGCGTACCTGCACCGTGACCGCGCCCAGGGCAGCGTCAGGCCACGGCGCGGGGCCCGACTCGCGGCCCTTACGAGCGGCGGGGCCATTCCCGAGATCGGTGACTACCGGGTTCTCGCTGCTCCGGACGACACTCCGGTGGGAACGGTGAACGAGGACTTCGCCATAGAGGCGATGGTGGGCGATGTGTTCCTGCTCGGTACGCATTCTTGGCGCATCAGAAGAGTGGAGCAGGGTGTGGTCAGAGTGGTGGACGCCGAGGGAGCCCATCCGACGATCCCGTTCTGGGTGGGTGAGGCGCCGAGTCGCACCGACGAGCTCTCTGAAGCGGTTTCGGATCTGAGGGTGCGAGTCGCCGAGGTCCTCGAGGACCCCGCATCACCCGGCGAGCGCGATGCGCAGCGCTCGGCCGTGTCCTTCGTCACGCAATGGGCCGGTGTCGACGAGGTTGCGGCCGTTCAGTTGGTGGAGTACGTAGACGCTGCGCGAAGGGCTCTAGGCGTTATCCCGAACCAGAACGACGTCGTCTTCGAACGCTTCTTCGACGAAGCGGGAGGAATGCAGCTCGTGATCCACGCGCCGTTCGGAGGGAGGATCAACAGGGCCTACGGGCTCGCCCTTCGCAAGAGGTTCTGCGCAACTTTCGACTTCGAGCTGCAGGCGGCTGCCAACGACGACGCCGTCGTCCTTTCGCTCGGCCCCCAGCACAGCTTCGGACTCGACGAAGTTCCGAGGATGCTTGCGCCTACCAACGCGTCACATGTGCTCTCCCAAGCCGTGCTCGCGTCACCGATGTTCGCTTCGCGTTGGCGTTGGAACCTGAACCGCGCGCTTGCAGTACTGCGTTTCCGGGGTGGACGTCATAACCCGCTCACGATCCAGCGCATGGAGGCCGACGACGTGATGGCGGCCGTGTTTCCCGCGCTCGCTGCGTGCCAAGAGAATGCCCCCGCGGGGCCGATCGATGTACCAGACCACGTCATCGTCAGGCAGACACTCGAAGACTGTCTTCACGAGGCGATGGACTCAGACGGCATGGTCCGACTGGTGGACGGGATGCGAAGCGAGCAAGTGCGAACCCACTTCGTCGATTCCCCCGAGCCGTCGGTTCTCTCGCATGAGATCCTCAACGGAAAGCCCTATACGTTCCTCGACGATGCTCCACTCGAGGAGCGCAGGACCAGAGCCGTCCAGACGCGCCGCGGACAGCCTCCGACGGGGGACGCGCTGGCGCGTCTCGACACCGACGCCGTGAAACGCGTGCGAGACGAAGTGCAGCCCGACGTCCGCGACTCCGACGAGCTGCATGATCTTCTGTGCTCGCTGGTCGTCTGTCCGCCGATCGAGCAATACCGGGAACTGTTCTCCGTGTTGGTCGCCCAAGGACGCGCCGGGGAGGTGGACATCGACGCTCGCCACCGGGGCTGGTGGTGTGCGGCGGAGCGCCGTAGTTGGGCGCAGGCACTGCACCCCGAAATTCGTTTCAGTGGAGCCCTTTCGGACGCTAGCGACCTTGTGTTCGAAGAGCCTGATGCAGACGTCGCAACGGCCGAGACCGTGCGCGGTCTACTGGAACTGGTCGGTCCCGTCAGCGTTCGCGAGCTTGCAACACGATGTGCGCTGAGCGAGAGCCGGGTGCGGGTCGGTCTGGCCCGTCTCGAGTCGGAAGGTTTCGCCATGCGAGGCCGCTTCGATCCCGAGATCCCCGAAGAGCAGTGGTGCGCTCGGCGCCTCCTGGCCCGAATCCACTCCTACACCCAAGCGCGACTCAGGCGCGAGATCGAACCTGTCACGGCTCAGGATCTGATGCGGTTCTTGATTCGCTGGCAGCACGCGGCGCCGGGGACCCGTTACCAGGGGAGCTCGGGGCTCGCGGCGGCGATCGAACAGCTTCAGGGTTTCGAGCTTGCCGCAGGAGCCTGGGAAGAGTCGGTGCTCTCGGCTCGGGTCGAGCACTACTCGCCGTCGTGGTTGGACGATCTGTGCATGGCGGGGGTAGTCGCTTGGGGGCGCATCGGACTACGGGCCGGTGATGATTCACCTCGACGGGGCGCCTCGACGCCGTCGCGAGCAACCCCGATCACGTTCTGTCGTCGCGAAGATCTGCCGTGGCTGATCAATTCGGCACGGGCCGGCGCCCGCCCGGTCGATCCTTCGCACGGGGCGGCGTCTGACATTTTGAACGTCCTCCGCGATCGAGGCGCCCTGTTCCACGCCGAGCTGCAAGCCGTCACGCGCCGGTTGCCCTCCGAGGTCGACGAAGGCCTTTGGGATCTCGTGTCGCGAGGCCTTGTCACCGCCGACGGATTCCAGGCCGTGCGGGCACTTCTCTCGACGCGCGAACGCGCGCGTGGCAGGCACCGACTCGAGTCGCGCGTGCGGCTCGGAAGACACATCGTGCACGCGCAGGGGCGCAGCGTGCCCGGCCGATGGTCGCTGCTCGCAAACGACGGTGATACCGAGGATCCAGACGAATTGGCAGAAGCGGTTGCGGGCCAGCTACTCGCACGGTGGGGGATCATGTTCTGGGACCTCTCCACGCGCGAGAACCTCGCCGTGCCGTGGCGCGACATCGTCCGCGCAATGCGGAGATTCGAGGCTCGAGGTCTGGTGCGGGGCGGCCGCTTCGTGACGGGTTTCGCTGGCGAGCAGTACGCGTTACCCGAAGCGGTCGAGGGCCTGCGGCGGATCCGTCGAACGGAACGAAATGGGGAGGTGGTGCAACTCAGTGCCGCGGACCCTCTGAACCTGATCGGGATAGTGGTGCCGGGTGAACGCGTTCCTGCAGTCAGAACGAATTCGATCGCGTACGTCGACGGCTTGCCCGTCGAGATCTCAAAAACACGGCCATCACGATCCGAATTGGTCAGGCCGGTTGCTCGGCTCTGACGCCAGCGGCTCTCCTTGTTTCGGCGGTGACCCCGTCAACGCCAACCGACTGCGTTAAATCGAGCTCTCCTACGCCCATCTCACTGTCTCCCACTTGGGTCAGCGGGTAAGCGACGATCTCGGCGCTTGACCCAATGCCGCCGTCCACGGGGACTATCACGAAACCGACGTGATCGCCCAGACGCAGGCGTTCGAGAACGTCGCCTTCAGCCCATGCGACGCAGTCGCGGAGCACGGGTGCGCCCGTCCGCCCCGGGCGCCAATTGCAGCGCGCGAACTGGTCGATCCGGTCGCGGCCGTCGTCAGATGCTGCGAAGTCGTTTCCGAAGAGCGAGCCGAGCTCTGAGTCACCGCTGTCGATCAAATGAACCGCGAGCGCTTGTGCCTCGGAGGCGACCCGATAAGTTTTTGCTGCGACGGGAAGACAGACGAGAAGTCGAGGTGGGTTCACGCTGCACTGAGTGGTGAAGCCTACGACGCACCCAGTCGGTCCCAGCTCGTTTGCCGCGGTGACGACGAACGTGGGATACGCGAGCCGGTTTACCAGCGCGTCGAGAGGGTTCATGCCTTGCTCCACCCGCAACGAGCGTGTGCCGTCGGTGTCCTTGCCGCCGCCAGGTAGCGTGACGATCTCGCTCGTGCGACAGGAATTGGCAAGGAGGACCAATGCAGGTGAAGGAATTGGGCCATGTCGTACTTTACGTCCGGGACCTCCACAGATCGGTGATCTTCTATCGCGACGTCCTCGGTTGGGAGGAGCTGCCCCGAATCGAAGGGATGCCCGCGGCGGCGTTTCGATCAGCCTCCAACCGCACGCACCACGAATTGCTGTTGATCGAAGTGGGTGAAGACGCAGCGGAGTTGCCGGATGCTCCGCGAGTCGGGATGTATCACTTCGGTTTGAAGGTGGGTGACTCCGACGACGAGCTTCGTGAGGCGGTGGAACGCCTGAACGAAGCGGGAGTGACCATCGCAGGTGCGAGCGATCACACTGTCACTCATAGCCTCTACGTTCTCGACCCCGACGGCAACGAGGTCGAGCTCTACATAGACGTCGCCGACGTCGACTGGGTCGCTCGACCCGACGCGTTGCTCTCTCCCATCAAGCCGCTCCGCCTGTGAAGTGACCGCGAATTCCGAAAGCGGAACGCCCTGAACGCCCTGAACGCCCGGAACGGCCTGAACGCCCGAAACGGCCTGAACGCCCAGAACGACCGCAGCGCTCGCTATGAGCTAGTAGGAACTCGGGAATGGCAACGGTCTTCTCTCACTTCGGGATCTGCGTCTCGGACCTCGATCGTTCGGTCCGCTTTTACTGCGAAGGCCTTGGCTTCGAACGAGCCGAGTCGCATTCGGTGGGCGAGGAGTTCGACCGATTGGTCGAAATTGACGGTGTGCGACTCCGATCTCAGTTCGTGAGAACAGATGGTGTCGCTCTCGAACTGCTCCACTTCGACGCTCCCGGACAGAGCGGGGACGCACGTCGGCGCGCCCTCAACCAACTAGGGCTCACGCATCTATCTGTTCGGGTGGACGATATCGACGAAGTCGCGACACTGATCGAATCACTCGGAGGATCTTTGATACCCGAGACCAGGACGACGTTCGATCTCGGCGAATCGACACTCGATTTCGTGTACTGCACCGACCCCGACGGCGTGCGCGTCGAGCTCATGAAGGTCCCTGCGTTCCCCGGTGACTGAGGCGCGACGTCCCCGGGGCGAAGGCCGCTCCGGGAACGCCGGCCAGGGGGGAAGCAGGAAAAGCTACGGCAACCTCAAGAGGCGTCTTCGGCTCTGAGGATCGCCTCGATCTCGAGCGAAATGTGGATCTTGTCGCTCACCACGACCCCGCCCCCGTCCATCGGCATGCTGAGGGAGATGCCGTAATCGGAA
>DASPVS010000015.1:0-8852 GCA_035622235.1 Acidimicrobiales bacterium
CGCGACGCGCGTACCGGTCGAGATCCCATTGAAGCTCGGTGGGGCCGCGCTGACCGAGCCGGTTGATGTCGGCCATCACGACGAGGTTCGTCAATTTGTAATAGGAGGCCTTGTCGATCGCCTCCCATATCGAGCCTTCTGCGAGCTCGCTATCCCCGCAGAGAACCCAGACCCGAAACGGGGACCGCTCCAGGTACTTGCCCGAAAGAGCCACGCCGACGCCGTCGGGCAACCCTTGGCCAAGCGAGCCGGTCGCCACGTCGACCCAGGGCAGTATCGGAGTCGGATGTCCCTCGAGCCGCTGGCCGAACCTCCGGTAGCCGGTCATGAGCTCCTCGTCGCTCACGACCCCGACCGCTTTGTAGAGGGAGTACAGAAGCGGCGAAGCGTGACCCTTCGAGAAAATCAGGTGGTCGTTCGCCCGCGAGTGGGGATCGTCCCAGTCGTAACGCAGGTGACGCGCAGCCAGCACAGCGATCAAATCCGCTGCAGACATGCTGGATGTTGGATGACCCGATCCCGCACTCGTAGACGATCGGATCGAGTCCACCCGGAGTTGCGCTGCCACCTCTGCAATCACGTCGAGGCCGGTCACCTGAGTCGCTGTCTCAGCAGTCATGGCGGCTCCTTTGAGGGTTCCTTGTCATCCCCACCCTAAGTCGCACGCGTCTTTCGGGCTCCCGACCGGCGAATCGGCTCGTCACAGCGCCGTGCGCTTTGAGTACACAGCGTGCGCATTGACTGCCCAGGCGGCCTGTCTCCGACTGTCGGTCGGCGGGCGGCCCAGGCTCTGATACCGGGCGCCTCGTCGAGGCGCCCGGCTTACGATCTATCGCTCGAGATCCGCCTAGGCGGCGCGCTGGTGTGAACGGTGATGCCTCTCATCTCTTCGATGACCTATATGAGATGCGGACGAAACGCTCATCAATCGTCCAGTCGGGGAAAGTAGGTATCGCAGATCACTTCTCGGGGAGAGATCGGGCAAATGTCACACCGATGTCGACCCACTTCGTGAGCTGTCGTTTTGTCCGAAGGTCTTTTGGGTCTAGCCGAAGCCATCCTTGGATCGGACGTCCTCGCATGACCATCGGGGTGGCACTCGTTGTATCGACGAGTCTGTCGGAGGCAGCGGGATCAACGCGAACAAGGAGTCCGCCTTGGCCCATCGCCGCAACGGCCATGTTGCCCCCGACAAGAAACGCGAGACCACCGAACATCTTCTTCTCGGAAAGCTCCCGTTCGGTACATACAACTTCTCTGATGCGATGGGCCAGGTGCTTGTCGTACGGCATCGTCTTCTTAATCCCGGGGGGTTTTCCTAGCGAAGAGTTCGGCGAGGCGCACAAAGCTTGATTCCCAACCAAGGCAAGTGTTTGCGCAAACGATCGGGAGCGCGAAGGCGCCTTGATGCCGCAGCGTGATGCGGGTTCCGATCGGAGTGGGCGTCAGATCGTATGAGAAGGTCGACGTGGAATCGGGCCATTGTGGGTCATTCCAGGTTTGCACGAGTCGTCGTGGGACATCGACCTCGATGAACTCACCTTTCAACGAGTACGGCCCAGCCGGACCCACGCCGGATGCCAGCCAGCGTCCTCCGATCGACACGTCTCCTTCCCAGGTCCGGGTGTCAAACACGCCAGGTCTTCCCCACCAGTCGGTGACCTCGCGCGACGCGAGTGCATGGAAGACGCGTTCTGGATCACCTTTAACCTCGACCGTCGCAAGGATGAATCCGGCGTCGAGATCGGCGGCGGCGCGGGGCTCTCCGATCGGAGCGACAATCTGCGCCGAGGTCATCTGTGCTGCATGTGCTGCACTCACTTCTGGTCTCCCTCCCCGATTGGTGGTGTCGGAAAGACGGCTTGCTCCAGGCTCGCAAGAGTTCCGTTCCAGCCGTCGCGATGCCTGGTCATCGACCGCTCGGATAGGAGGCCGCTGTGATCGAGCAGCACCGTCGTCCCATCGCGGTCGGATTCGAAGCAGACACTGACAACGCTCGTGTGCCCGGGATGCAACTCGTCGTTCTGCCAACACCACGTGTACCTGAGTAGCGAGGGGCGTCGTATTTCTTCGTATGTCCCCTCCACCACATACTCGTGCCCGTCCTCGGCTCGCATCCCAAGCCGATAGCTGCCGCCTACCCGAAGGTCGACTGAGCAATCCGAGGGGACCCAGCCCGAATACGCCGTCCACCAACGCTCGAGGACTAAAGGAGACGTCCAAGCGTCGAAGACGTCCTCCGGTGTTGCCCGGAACCAATGCTCGACCCTCAACGTTCCGACGGCTGAGGTCCTCATGACGGAGGGGAATCTTGGGTTGTGGCTCGCGAGGCAAGGTATTCCTCGATGACGTCAAACTTGCGCTCCCACAGCGCACGCTGGCTGATCCAATCGCGTGCGCCGGTGAGGCCATCCTCGCTCAGGCGGATGCGGTGATTGCGGCCGTCGATCACCCGGGTGATCGCACCAGCCTCTTCGAGGACTCGCAGGTGCCGGCTGATCGCGGGCTTTGACACACCGAAATCGCTCGTCGCCTCGCGAACCGTGAGCTCGCTCTTTGCGAGTCGTTCGAGGATCGCTCGCCGGATCGGGTGGGCGCACGCAGCGAAGGTCCGATCGAGGACCACACTGTTAACCATGCTGTTAACAGTAAGGAGACGGCGCGTGTGACGTCAAGTGCCTCTGCGCCTTCGGCCCGCTGTAGGGGATGCCGTCGGGTTGCAGACCGGTCTGTGGCGGGACGTAGTCATAGATTCGAAGTTCACGTTTCCGTGAACTAGGCGGTAGGCTGTCACCATGCCCAACCGATCCGGCCTCATGGTCAAACGAGCCCGGCGGGGCGCAGGCCTGACGCAGGCAGAGCTAGGGGCGCGCTCGGGTTACGGGAAGTCCGCCATCAGCATGTACGAGACCGGGGTCCGTGAGCCCGGAGCCAACGCTTTCCTTCGCCTGCTCGAGGCGACCGGCTGCCGAGTAATCGTTTCCAGGTTCTCCACCGAACAGAACCGAAGGGCACGGATCCTTTCCGACCTATTGCTATTCGCCTCCGAACTACCCCACCGCTGGCCGGGCGACGACATCGGCTTCCCGAGTGAGGTCTGGCGGAGGTGACCGACCTCAGCTCGATGGTCGGATCGGACGTCGGGAGCAAACTCGTTGCCATCCACGAAGCTCTCGACCAGGCCGGGATCGAGCACGCCTTCGGTGGAGCGATCGCACTCGCCTACGCCGTGCCCGAACCGAGAGCGACCATCGACATCGATATCAACGTCGCGGTTCCGGTGGACCAGGCACGCCGGGTGATCGACGCGTTGCCCGACGGGGTCACGGCCCGTCCCGGCGCACTGGATCGCATCGCCCACGACGGCCAGGACCGGCTGCGTTGGGGTGACGTGCCGGTCGATCTCTTCTTTCCAAAGCACGAGTTCCACTCGGTCGTCGCCGGCCGGACAACGAGCGAGCCCTTCCGCAACTCGGTGATCCAAGTGATAACGCCGACCGACCTGACGGTGTTCAAAGCTTTGTTCAACCGGCGAAAGGACTGGCCTGACATCGAGTCCATGCTCCGAGCCAGTGAGGTGGACGAAGGCGAAGCCCTCGAATGGATCCGTACCATCGTCCGTCCGGAAAATCCGAGCTACGTAAAGCTCGTTGAACTGATCGACGAGGTCAGGTCGGAGTCCGACAGCGAGGCGGAAGGCGATCCAAATGTGTGGCAAAGGCCGACCTAACGCGGCGATCGGTTCAGGGACTGCTGGACTCAAAACGCTCTCCCATCTGCTCGACCCAGCTCTCGGCCAAGCGCTCCTCCGCCGCCCAAAGACAATCGCATCCGATCGATTGCTTTCCGGATGCCGGGCACCGCTCGGTGTCCCAGCCATGGGTGTTGAAACGCTGCACGGCACCACGTTTCAGATTGGCATTTTCCATCGTCGTGTTTGCTCGTTCACGGATATGAGCGTCGCAGGATCACCGATCGTTTATCTCAACTGAAAATCGCCTGAGTTAAACATTCCAAGCGCCGGGGAAGCTCCTCTACTAGGGTGTGGCCGACCTCGGATCTGTCCGAGCGACCACGACAACCTACGAGCGGGGGACTGGCGGGTATGTCCGGAGCGCTGATCGCTGGTGCCGCAACGACCTTTCCGCATCTGATCGCCGTAACTCCCGGCACCAGCATTCCGATCGCGGGCTCGGGGGGATCGATCTATGGGGGGAGCGGCGGCGTGAGCACTTCTCCGATCACGAGCGCGGGCGTGAACGTCGCGTCATTGGTAGGCATCTTCGTCGACGCGATCGGGCTCATCATTCAGCTGTTCCTTGTGGGAGTCGTCGTAATCGTTGTCGTATCGAACCGGGCAGATCCCGATCCGAGCGGGCGGCGGCCGCAGTCGATTTACTTTTTCGCGATCTCGTTCGTGACGGTCCTGCTATCTGTGATCGGGTCCACGTCCGTCGTCGTTGCTCTCACCCAGCTCATAGGCACGCATGTAACCCCGATCGGCAACGACGTCGCCAAAGTCGCCGTGCTTGGCGGCTTGCTCACGGTCATCAGTCTCATCCTGCTGTTGACCCATTTGCGCCGTGGGCTCGGTTTGGCGCTGGCCGACCAAACACCAGCTGGTCCGTCGAGACGCCTAGGGCAGACATACGTCTCAGCTGTGACATTTCTGATGGTTTTGTTGCTTCTCTTCGCCGCCGTGTTCGCCATCTACTTGGTGTTCGCTCTGGCCGGGCCCGGCGTGTTCGGATCGTTCGGCGGTCGGGATCCCGCGTTGCGCTATCTAATAGATGCGGTTTTCGTGGCAGTGGTCGCGTTCCTCGTCATCAGCACCCACAGGAGCTTGTTGCCACCTGGGCTGAGCGTCTTCGGTCCGGCGCCCAAGGCCGGTCCACCTCCGGGCTCTTATCCCACTGGTGGCCCGCCGACCGGACCCTCGGGACCACCAACCGGCGGCTTTCCACCGTCCGGGCCCACCGGTCAGCCGCCCACCGGTCAGCCGCCCGCAGGTCAGCCAACCGCCAGACTCCTACCACCCGGATTTGGTCCTGCCGCTCCGCCCGGACAAACGGCTGGGCAGTACCCACCGGTTGGGCAACCGGTCCAGCCTCCGCCCCCAGGGTCACATCTGCCAGATCTGCGCCAAGGATGAGATTCACGGCACTCACAAGGTGCGGATTCCCATCGTGGGGGCCGGGATGATCAGCGCCGACGGGCCCTCCACGCGTCGGTCTTGAACGTAAGGTCAGCGGTTGTCTCGCCGTCGATTCCGAGTGCGTCCCGAAGAAGCCGTCTGGTCTGGTCAAAAATTCTCAGACGACGTTCCTCGGGCATCAGAATGAATATGGATAGCGTGCCCATGAGTCCGATCATCTGATCGGCGGTTAATGCCAAGTCCTCACGGAACTCAGCGAAGTCGGGCTGCTCAAAAGGAAGGTCTAGATCGTCGGGTATCTCTAAGGTCGGGGATGGACGATCGGCATCGGCCAACACAACGTTGGCGAGATTGTCAGGTGGTGCGGAGGAATCCTTTTCCGCAGTGTTGTTCTCGGCATCGAACGATTGCGATTCGAGCAAGGCACGGGCTTGGGCCATGAAGGGCCCCTCGGGATCGGGGGCTGACCACAGGACTCCGAGGGTGCCTCCGGGTCGAAGAACCCTTGCAACCTCTCGCAGCGTCGGCTCCGGCTCCATCCAGTGCCACGACGACGACGCGACGACGGCATCGACGGAGGCGTCGGGGAGAGGGATCAACTCCCCTCGCCCGTCTAGCACCTTTGCCGTCGGCACTTCGGAACGGAGCACTACCCGCATCCGTTCATCCGGCTCGACCGCAGCGACCGTCTCGACACGGGCTAGAAGCAAACGAGTGCAGGCTCCAGTTCCGGCGCCGAGATCAACAGCTGCTGCCACTCGCCGACCATCGAGAAGCCAGTCGACAGATGACTCCGCCGGGGCAGGGCGAAAGGACTCGTATTGTTCCGCGACACCCCCGAAGCTCGAAGCTCGCTCCGCCTTCTCGTTGGCGGGCAAGTCGGAGAGCGGGACGTTTGTCATGGCATTAATCGAATCAGGATTTGGGGTCGCTGTCACCTGCGGTGCACGGAGGTTGCCCTGATAGAGGTCGACTCGTCAGCCAGTGTCGCAATGCTCCATCGATAGCCGCGCATGACGGCCGGTACATCGTCCGAGGTGCTTACCCAGAGGTGCCTAAAGAATTCGACGCGGGTTGAGCCGCCTGTAGACCGACTCAGACGGTGAGCGACGCAAACGCCACTACTGGGTTACCCCCCAGAACCGGTGAACCGACCTGGAGGGTAACCGAACCAATTCACGGGGCGAGGAAGAAGATGACTCGTTCGATTGCGATTTTGTTGTCATCGTCGAGGAGGTAGAGCCGCGCTCCGGGACTGACTACCCTGCCGAAGCCGAAGTCGGCCTCTACCGTCAGCGTGATAAGTGCGTTCTTCTCGTCACCGACCGCAGAGATCTCTTTGACGCTTCCGGGAGCGATGTTCCCTGCCCACATCTCCAGCCCGACCATGTAATCGTCCGGTCCGACCGTGTCCGTGACTGGAAGCTCAGGGTTGGTCGATGACACAACAACGTGCACGTCTGAAGCCAGAGCGATGCGGGCTGTCGCCCAGTCCTTCTTGGCCCACGCGTCAATGTGGGATCGAGCAATTTTTACGGCCGCTGAGTCCGTTTGGACAGTCATGGGATTCTCCTTTTCAAGTGGTTGACTTGCGATAGAGACGAAGACCCGACCGTCCAATGGACATTTGGCCGCCTGAATTTCCCGAAGTCTTGAACTTTCAGCGCCTCGGGGCGGCGACTTTGTCCATCAGCCTCGCCCTCGGCGGCCGCTTTGGGACTTCGACCGAGGCATGAGTTTGCCCAGTGCGCCATTGGTTGGGGCGGGCGTACGGTGACAGGAAGGAACGGGCGCATGGTGACAGGAAGGAAACGGAGATGAAAGTCAAGGTCGCCTTTCTATGTGGGGTTTCGGCCATGGCGTTGGCTGCCGCCGACTCCGGATCGTCGGCGGTGGAGGCGGCGACACATCGAACCGATGCTCGAGCGACCGTATCGACCTCTGCTGGGACGATGACCGTGGATCTGCCGGCAACGTCGCAGGAGTTTGGAACCCGCTTCTCCAGTGAGACCTCGTATCCTGGCTTTCTTTCAAACATGACGCCTCCCGGCGATGGATATCCGAACGTGTCTCAACGCCTGGACTCGTCCAATTTGGATGTCTGGCGCGTGCAAGGCGGAGATGGGTACAACACCCTGACGACGACGCTGCCGTCCCCGTGCAATTACACGAGCAAGACGCACCAGACTGTCAGTGCGTGGAATTTTACGGGGGCGGACAACACTTTGAGCGAGGGTCCGACAGGTGCGCCACGCGAGTTTGACCTAACGGCGCCACCCGATTGTCTTTTCACAGGCTCTGCGCCTCTTGGAGGGAATGGCAAGGCGCAAGGCGCTTTGGCGGACCAGAGCTATGACGCCATGGCTACGTGGGCGGCCGACGTTGTCAAATATTTTAGAACTGGGATCTTGATCAGCGATTCGGGAAACACTGTGTCGTACACATCAAATTCGCTGACCGATACCGATCAGGATTTCTCGGCCTATGGCGGCGGCGGCTACTCGGTGACGGCAACGGTGGATAACGCCAACGGTTTCTCCGACTGGGAGACGGCAGTCGTCACCAGCGTGAGCGGCCCCAATGACGACACGCTGAACTTCTCCGCAGGGTGGTCCGACGCCGATAGCTACGACGTAGCCGCCCAAGACAGCCTACTCGAGACCACCACCCCGGAAGACGGCGCTGCCTACAACCTGGCCTCCACTACGCCGCCGGCTGGGCTGACCTCTCCAGAGGTAGCGACGCCCTGGCCGTGTCCACCGAGCGTCGGCAATGTCGAGTACATCGAACTGGTGAACGAACCGGATCTGAGCAACTACAACGAACCCCGAATTTCCCCGGCGATGCCGCCACCCGCGCCGACAGTGACGGGCGCGAACGTGCCCGGCGGGACACTGACGGTCGGCAAGCAATACAGCTACCGCATAACGGCGATGGACACGCGGGGAGACGAGTCGAAGCCCGGATCTCAAGTTAGCGTTACCCTTCCCGCCGGCGATAACGCTGTGCATCTTTCGTGGTCGGCGACATCAAATCTCGGTCTGTCGCCCGCCGCCTACAGGATCTATGGGCGGACGTCCGGCACCGAGAAGGCAATGGTCGTGGTTGGTTCGACAAACCCCGACGGGCTCAATTGGACTGATACCGGTGGCGTCGTCCCATCGGGGGCCATGCCGAAGAAGAACAATACGGTGGGTTCGCAGGTATTCGCGCCGGAGACGTATCTCAAGATGTGGAACGTGGTGGCTCCCGCGATCAAGGCGGTCGACCCCACGGTCAAACTGGTCGGGCCGACGATCTCCAACGCCCAATCGGTGTGTGGCTGCGATGATGTCCTCACGAATGTTGTCACTACAGGACCCAGCGACGACTCTTATTTGAACACGGAGGATTACATTCCGGTGCTCATGTCGGGGGCCAACCCGAAACCCGATGTCATAAGCTTCCACGCCTACGGAGACTATGAAGGGACGTCTTCGACTGAGGCTGATTACTGGTCCGGACTGCAAAACGAGATCTCGAATTTCGTAAGTGTGGATCAGGCGGCGGTGGGCTCAACACCGGTGTGGATCGATGAGACCAACATCGACGCCGGCTTCTTCGGATCCGAGCCAAGCGCCACAGATATGCGGGCGATGACCCAGATGGGATCGGCATGGCTGGCCGATTCCGTGATCCAGTGGGCCACCCAAGCTCC
>DASPVS010000016.1:0-2168 GCA_035622235.1 Acidimicrobiales bacterium
TCGCTCACTCGCGGTCGCGTTCAACGACAACTGGGACCTCGTGGAAGAGCGCGTGCCGGAACAGGCATCGCCGCCGCCAGACATTCGCCAACTGATCCGACCGGTGCTTGCTGACCTCGACGATGTTTGTTCGACGCCGTGCAAGGATCCGGGCGACAACCTGCGTAAGCGGCTGGACGAGGTAGCGGAGCACGGCTCATTGTTGCAAGCGCTGTCTGGTTCCGGTGAGATCGACCTCCTCGAGGGGCTTCACCCCGACTTGGCGGGGAGGCCGAGCTTCAAGGTCGGGAACACGGGCCGAGCGCCGAACTTCTCGGACATCAAAGAGGTTCGAGCCCGGGTCGTCGCCATCGGTGAAGCGATCGACACTGTCCGCCAGCATGTCGGTACCGCAGCGGCCGAGCAATTGGCGAGCGCCCTTCGACGCTTCACGTTGGACGCGGGGGGAGAGCGCCGACGGGCCGGCGAGCTCGAATTCCACGACCTGCTCGTCCTTGCGAGAG
This sequence comes from Acidimicrobiales bacterium, assembly GCA_035622235.1. GTDB lineage: Bacteria > Actinomycetota > Acidimicrobiia > Acidimicrobiales > UBA8190 > DASPVS01. The sequence goes on from DASPVS010000016.1 coordinate 504, forward strand.
CTCTCCTTCGTGATCCCGTCCACGGGCCGGCGGTAAGGGCGAGGCTGCACGGTAGGTACCAGAGGCTCCTTCTCGATGAGTTTCAGGACACCGATCCCATCCAGATCGAGCTGGCGGTTCGCATCGCGTGCTCCGATCCGCTCAACGCCGAGATCGGTCGCGTCGCTTGGAACGAGGTCGACGTGGACCCAGGCCACCTCTTCTTCGTGGGAGATCCGAAGCAGTCCATCTACCGCTTCAGACGAGCCGACATCTCGATGTTCCTCGCCGCCCAAAAGCGATTCGGTAACGGTTCCAAAGACAACGTGGAGCTCACGGCCAACTTCCGGACGGTCGCACCGGCGATCGACTGGGTGAACTCGACGTTCGCCAGGCTGATGAGCGAACCCGGGGGAGACGACCTGCCCGTCGCCTCGCAGCCTCGCTACATACCGCTCGACCACACGCGACCTGACCCGCCGGACGGCCCCGCCGTGGCGGTGATGGGTCGGCGAGAACACCCCTACAAGATGAAGGCTGATGACGTTCGGGCGGAGGAAGCCGCCGAAGTGGCTGCCACCGTCGCCTCTGCTCTTCGAGAAGGGTGGTCTGTCGATGCCGGCAACCACACCTGGCGTCCGGCTCGCCTCGGTGACATCACGATCCTCGTGCCTGCCCGGACGTCGCTGCCGTTTCTCGAAGACGCCCTCGAGAACGTCGGCATTCCTTTCCGCACAGAGTCCAGCTCCCTCGTCTATGGCAGTCGGGCGATCCGCGATCTGTTGATGGTGTTGCGGGCGGTCGACGACCCAACCAATTACCTACACATCGTCTCCGCGCTGCGAACTCCTTTGATGGGATGCGGTGACGACGAGCTGTTCTTGTTCAAGTGGGAACGCCGCGGGCGATGGAGTCACCTGGCCGACCAACCCGACTCGGTCCCGGCAGACGATCGGGTTCGCGTCGGGCTCGAATACCTGCGCTCGCTCTACGACGTCAGGAGCTTTCTCGCTCCGTCCGAGTTGTTGGACCGGATCTCGCGGGACAGACGCGCGATGGAGTTGGGTTTCGCGGAAGGTCGCCCACGCGACGTTTGGCGCCGGATCCGTTTCGTGATCGATCAGGCGCGGGCATGGAGCGAAGCAACGGGCGGCAACCTGCGCCAGTACCTCCAGTGGGTCAACCTTCAGACGGCCGAGGGTGCGCGGGTGGCGGAATCGATCCTTCCTGAGACGGACGATGACGCAGTTCGGATCATGACGATCCACAGCGCCAAGGGACTCGAGTTCCCGATCACGATCGTCTCGGGGATGTCCACTAAGCCCGGTGGCCGGGCTGCTCCCGGCGAAGTCGTTTTCCCGCCGACAGGAGGAGTTGCTTACAAGTTCGGCAAGCATGTCCGCACCGAGGAGTGGGAGTCGTGGGCTCCGATCGACGAACAGATGAGCCTTCACGAGCGGATCCGTCTGTTGTACGTCGCTTGCACGAGGGCACAGGACCATTTGGTGGTGTCGCTTCATCGGTGCGAACGGAGGGGCGATCCGTCACCAGCTTCTCGGACCAACGCCGAATTGCTCGTCGACGGCATGGCGGAGTTGCTTGAGGACGTGCCCGACGCCACCTCGGAGAGCGGAGACGTCGAGCTTGTCGCCGAAGTCGCGTTGCCACCTCCGTTGGCGATGACGT
>DASPVS010000017.1:0-5199 GCA_035622235.1 Acidimicrobiales bacterium
GGTGGAGTCGGCGGCGCAGGGAGCGCAGGTCCCGGCACTTCGGGCCAGCCGGGCGCGTCCGGCGGCAAGGGAGCGAACGCCGGAGCGAGTGGGAACGGAGGCGCAGGCGGCAACGGCGGAAGCGGCGAAGGTGGTGCTCTAGCGGACCTGACCGGAAACGCGAACGTCACAACGAGCTCTTTCAGCGACGACGAAGCGAAAGGCGGAAGCGGTGACCTAGGAGGCGACGGGGGATCGGGCAACCTCGGTGGCCCCGGGGGAGCCGGTGGGGTAAGCCTCATCACGGGCGTGGCCGGCGGCCCGGGAGGTAACGGCGGAAACGGCGCCAATGGAGGCAACGGCGGCAACGCCGGAAACGGTGGAAACGCCATCGGCGGAGCCGTATGGACTTCTAAGACGTTCAACTCCGGAACTGACACCTTCTCTTCGGACTCCGTTACGGCGGGGACGGCTGGGACGCCTGGAGGAACCGCCGGTTCCGGCGGGAATGGCGGCCCGGGCGGGCCCTACGGGGGCCCGGGAAGCGGGTCGAACGGGGCTCCGGGATCAAACGGCAGTGTGGGATCGCCGGGAAGCGCGGGAAACAACGGCACGGCGTCCGACCCCAACTCGAACTGAGGGAGAGCCCCGCGATTCCCTGTCGTTTGGGATCGAACCCGCGCACTGGTCTACGGACGCACTTCTCATGTCGAACCTCCAAGTCCCGGTCGCGGCGGTAGTGGGTGAGTTTGATTGAGCTGACCCACCAGTCCGACGATCGAGCATTGCCGTGGCTTTCAGGCGGAAGCGGATTTCGGCGTGTAGACGAGCACAACGACGCCATTGGTGAATCTCGTCATGTCGGAGAGCTCGAATTGCGGGGCCCCCCTTACGTCATCGAAAAGATGCTGTCCTCTGCCGACGGCGACGGGTGTCAACCAGATGTGAAATTCGTCGACGAGGTTGTGCTCGATGAGGGTCGCGTCGAGCGGTCCCGTCCCGTATTTCAAGATGTTCTTCCCAGCTCGATCTTTCAAGTCCCGCACGAAGGTTGCGAGGTCCCCTTGAATAACCGTGGCGTTCCAGCCGGCTCGCTCGAGCGACTTCGACGCCACGTATTTGGGGATGCTGTTCATCCGGTCCACGAAGGCGTTGCGGTCCATGGCCGTGTACCCCGCGGCGAGACCCTCGTAGGTTCGACGGCCCAGCAACAGGACGTCGGCACCGAAGAGGAGCTTGTTGGCGTAGTCCAGGTGCTCTTCGTTCATGTACGGCGCACCCCACGATTGTGGGGATCCGATCTCGCCGCCGAGGCTCACATGTGTCGACTCGACGAGCTTCCCCACCACTCCTCCGATCCACACAGACTTCGCACCGCCAGGGTGCCCTACTCGTTTTGGCTCGGCCGCCTCGCCGCAAATACTAAGCGTGTTATTCGGAGCAGAAGGATCATACCTAGAGGACTCGAGTCAACCGGTCGGTATTTCGCTCTTAGCCTATGGGTCCTATTGGTAGGGTTCCCGTGCTCTGTTTCCGGCCTGTTTCTTCGATCGGTCTCTACAATCGCGCATTTGTCGCTACAACCCTTGAGTCAATCGGTTTGATGAAGAGACCTGAAGATCGGTTTGACGAAGTTGTCTTGTAGATGGCAGATTTAGGTCTGCTCGGCGGAGCCCGTCTGACCCATGGCAGTGCCGCCGCAGGGGGAGGTCGACGTGATGAAAAACAAGCTCTCCGCGAGGCCGATGACCGGTCGGTGCGGTGGACGCAGCATGGGCTTGGCCCTGTTGGCAATTGGGACCGTGGCGACCACATGGTCGGCGCCCCTTCTGTTGGCGAGCAGCAAAGCGGGCGCAAGCAGTATCGCCACCACCACCGCGATCATCTCCGAGAACCCTCCTGCCTCGGATCCGTCCACCCCCGTCGAGTTCATCGCCCAGGTGACCCCAGGGGGAGGGGGACCGCCTCTCAGTGGCAGCGTCACGTTCACCTACACATGCCCGGGCTCCGCGTGCTCCAGCTCGAGCGGCACGCTTGGCACGGTGCCGATCGACCCGAGCAACGACCAGGCCGTGATAACGAGCACGGGCCAGCTCCCGGTAGGAGCGGACTACGTGACCGCCACCTACGGAAACGACCCCAACTACTCGGGGTCTAGCGGCTCTGTCGTCTACACGGTGGACGCCTCCTGCAACAACGCCGCGTGGCCGGCTTCGACCGACGGTTATCCGGCAACCGAGGCGAGCGGGCCGACCGGCTTCTATATCGGCCAGAGCAACGGCTGGTGGACGCTCTACACCGAACAGAACGCCAACCGCGGCCCCGGGACCATCTTGAGCGGCAAGATCACGACGACGACGGCACGCTTCTTGGACGTTGCGGCGCTCAAGAACGAGAGAGATGACTACGTGAAGGAGATCGGGAACAACGAGATCGAGTTCAGGTTCCAAACGCAGCTGTCTCTCGATGCCGTCACGTTCTTCGTCGGGTGTGGGCACGACATCAAGTTCACGCTCGATATCAACGGCATCAAGGCGCCGATGAGCGCCATCAACGTAGGCAATCCCACTACCAACCCGCTGTCTAACCCGGTGACTTACAACCGCTGATAGCGGGAGCAGAGGGCTCGAGTCCTCTGCTCCCGTTCGTCGATCTCTCGTTCGTCGACCTCGAGGGTTGTGCTTAGATCCGGCGTCCGATCGAAGGTCAGACCGTCACCTGGCGGGCAGGTGCCTTCCTCGAGAGTGACGCTGCAGACGTGACCAACTGGGCCTGGACGTTTCGCTGGTTCTGCAGTAGCTCGTCTGCCCAGAGCATCTGTAACAAAATGCGCAACTGATCGACGCGTTTGCGATTTCCGGCGTCGAGGATCGCGCGTCGCAGGGTTTCATCGAGGCTTGCACTGTCGGTGGCAGGTGGAACCAAGTCCTCGCCCTTGTCGATCAGCACGGCCGAAAAATCCTCGTACCACTTCTGGTTGAGGGTGTAGGAGTCTCGCAGCACAGCACCCGCGATCGATACTGACTCGAGTTCGGGCCCCTCCGGATCGTTTCCGACGCCGGGCAGAGCTGACAACGTATACGCGGCAAGTCGTAGCCGGTTGGCGCCGGACATGAGAGAACCGACAGTGTCCCACGACATGAGCTTGGCACCGCGCTCGGCAAGCAGTTGACGGAACGCGTCGTCCAGCCGGAGGTGAGCACCGGTCGATTCACGCTCGGCCTGGCTCGTGTCGACGAGACCTCTCCGTGTGGTCAACCGGTCGACCGCAACGGTCAGATAAGCCGAGTTCTTCTTGAAGGCCTCCGACAACGCTTCTCGAAATGCCGACCTGGCCCCTCGGGGCCAGAACAGGACACCGACCGCGACGCTCGCTGCACATCCGATCGCTACGTCCTCGATCCTGGTGAGGCCCACTTTCCAGCCTGCGGGTTGGATGATGTTGAAAAGGACGATCACCACCACTGTGAACGCAGCCTGTCCGGCTGCGAACGAGATCATCGACGGAGCAACTCCGGACAGGGCAACTGCAAGAGGAAGAATCGCCCACAGGAGCACCAAGTGACCCGCAACCCCGATCGTGATCGCGGATCCGACGAGGAATCCGACCGCGGTCCCTGCGATCGCGCGCACGGCAGTCGATCCCGTGCCAAGGGCATTGGACCGCAGAACGGAAATGGTGCCCAGCACGACCCAGAAGCCATGGCTCAGGTTGGTGACTTCGACGATCCCGACTGCAAGAGCGAGACCTGCCGCGCCCCGGACTGCATTTCGGAACGACACCGAATTGAAGGAAAGATATGACCTGAGCCGCCCGAGGAAGAGGTCGGGAAGCCGCTCTTCAGCGCTGCTCGGATTACTGCGGCTGACCGCGCTGGACCCTGCGGCTTCGAGAGTGGCGTCTGCGACGAGAGTTCCCGCGATGCCCTCGACTCGCACTCGGAAACCGGGGTCGAGGGACGCCCCGATCCCATTGTCGCCGGCGTCCTTCGTTGAATTTCCACTTTCCGATGAAGCGCTGACTACATCCGGCTCGTCTCTGATAACGCTCGCGATCTCGTCCTCCTCTGCGACGTCAATGAGGTTGTCGAGTTTTTTTGTTGACGCACCTACTGTTTCCACGAGGTTCGGGTCCTTGACCGGGTGGCCTTGGACGTCGCAAATCAGCGAGGAGCAGAGATCGATTGTTTCTGCGACACCGGCCAGCACATTCCGCGACGGCGAGTTGGCGAGCGCCGCCGGGTGGATCGAGACAAGGTCCGCATTTTGAGCGGCCCACTCGAGTCGGCTCACCAGTTTCGCGACGGCCACGGCGCTTTCGAAGGCGCCGGTCGCGGGATAGGGCGTTCCCGAGTACTGCTGTTTGAGCCTGGTGAGCTCTAATTGAACCGAAGCTCGTGCGTCCGGGTCGGCTCGCATGCTTGTCGTTGACGCAGTCAGACGTGACAGCGCGGACATCGTCGACGAAATACGTATCCGCAAGAGGTCGCGCCAGGGACTCGGCCAGATGAGCGTGCAAGCGGGCACGCTGAACGCCGCGGCTATCAACCAGCCGATCAGACGAGGACCGATGGCCGATCTTGGCTGCGCGATCGCCACCGACAGCACGAGGGTGAGCAGTGCGCCGGTAGACGACCTTGCAATCTGAGGGGACAGCACACCTACGAAAAGGGTGACAAAACCGAGAATCGATGCCACTACGACTGCGGCCACCGCGCTCGTAGAAGCCGTTGTTCCGACGACTATGAAGAAACTACCTACTACGAACAGAGCCAAATAGGAGGCGACACGAGTGCTCATCCTTGCTGGAAAGTCGACCAGGAGCAGGAGAGTGAACGAGCCAAATGCAGTGAAGAGGCTGATCTGTGAATTCATGAGAACTACGTGCGCAACGGCGAACGCCGTCGGCATGACAACAGCGGCACGAATTGACCGTTTGACGTTGACGAGCTCGGGATCCTTCTTCCTTATCCAGCTCTGAGCCGCCGATCTGAAGCTCTTGCCTGAGCGATCGGTACCCGGCGTCGTCACAGGGTCGGCCGTGACACGAGTGGCCGGGTCGTTCGAAGTATCGCTACACATCAGGTTCTCGAAGCTACAAGGCTTGTTCCTCCCTTGCGACGGGACAGGAAGAGCCTCGATGTCCTGGTGGCCTAAGGCTCCCGGGACCCCGCTTCGAGTCCGGCTGGTGGATCCGAATCCGGGGGGCACGGCACAAGG
>DASPVS010000018.1:0-6189 GCA_035622235.1 Acidimicrobiales bacterium
TAGATGACTAATCGGATCAACATTTCTACATTTTCATCCCGGAGGAAAGTGGGCCCCTGACCAGGACCATTGTCGGGGAGCGCCCGGTGGGCTCGAGGGACCGCCAGCCGTTCGAGCTGGGCCGCCGGGCCGCCGACAGGTCCACAGGGCCCGCAAACTGGAGACGGGGGCTGTTCGAAAGGAGCCCGTGGCAGCGAAAAAGGCGATCTTTCCGGCCGCGTTGGTGGTCGCCGGGCGGCGCTGCCTCGTGGTGGGCGGCGGGACCGTGGCCGCCCGCAAAATATCTGCCCTCCTGGCAGCCGGCGCCGCAGTTACTGTCGTCGCCCCCGAGGTGCACGTCGCAACCGGGATCCTGGCGAGAGAGGGCGCGATCGAGGGAAACGAGGGACCGCCGATCGACGTTCAGATACGCCCGTACCGCTCTGGAGAAGCCGCGCGGTACCAATTGGTCATCGCCGCGACAGGGAGGCCCGACGTCGACGGTCAGGTCTTCGCCGACGCAGACGGGGCGGGCGTCTGGGTCAATTGCGCGGATGACCCGGACCACTGCTCGTTCCTATTTCCCGCCGTGTACCGCGACGGTCAGGTCACCGTCGCGGTTTCCACCGCCGGCGCCAGCCCTGCTCTTGCAGCATGGTTGCGTGACGAGTTGTCCGGAGATGTCGACGGCGCGGGAGAGATTGCGCGCCTCGTCGACGAGGGGAGGAACTTCGTACACCTTCTCGGCGGATCCACTGAAGCCCTCGACTGGACAGCGCTGCTCGACGGCCCGTTTCCGGACCTGGTTCGGCGGGGGAGCCTCGAGGAGGCTCGGGACGTTCTGAGACAAGCCATCGAGGCCGCCATGCGGACCGGCGAATCGGTGTGATTCGGACGGCCGGCTCGCGTCGTTCCTGGGCCGGGGCCTTTTCCCTGGATCAGCCCCCCGGGTCTGGGTCATACTCTCGCGGCCGAGGTGCGTTGCGCCGGGCGAAGACGTAAGCAGACGAAGACGTAAGCAGCACCTGTACGTACCTCCTACAAAAGGAGCGGGGAGATGGCGGGAGTACCAAGGGGGCCATCCACCACGACGCCCCTGGACGCGACTGGCGACGAAGCGGTCGTCGAGGCGATCGTGCGCGCCAGCCGAGCGATCATGGGAATCGCAGTCCAGTCGCTGTCCGAGGTCAGCGACGAGGTGACGCTCGCGCAGTACCGCACTCTCGTTGTGCTGGCGCTCGAGGGACCGCGGCGCTTGGCGGATCTGGCTGAAGCTCTCGAAGTGAGCCCTTCGACGACGACTCGGATGTGCGACCGCCTCGAGGCGAAAGCGCTAATCGAGCGGACGCGCGACGAGCTCGATCGGCGGGAGGTGAACCTTGGGCTCACCGACGCGGGTCAGAAGTTGGTGGACACCGTCATGGACCGCCGGCGCGAGGGTGTTCGTCTACTCCTCCAACTCGTGCCGGGCCATTCCCGCCCGGCTCTCGTGGAGTCGCTCACCGTCCTTACACAAGCTGCGGCGGAGATGCCGCAGTTCCACTGGGCGCCGGGATGGAGCCCTTGAGGGTTCTTTTGACGGTTCCTTTGATGGTTCTTTTGAGGGTTATCGAACCCAGACCGTCTTGATGTTGCAGAACTCGCGGATCCCGTGTTCGGACAGCTCGCGCCCGTAACCCGACAACTTCACACCACCGAACGGCATCTCGGGCATGGACACGACCATCGCGTTCACGAAGACCGCTCCCGCTTCGATCCCATAGACGAACCGTCTGCGTTCGTCAGGATCCTCCGTCCACACGCTCGATCCCAGCCCGAAGACAGTGTCGTTCGCCATCTTGAGCGCATCCTCTGCGTCCTCCGCGCGATGGAGAAGGGCGACCGGCCCGAAAACTTCTTCCGTCGCAACCCTCATCTCCGGCGTGATGCCGGCCAGGACGGTAGGTGCATAGAACCAACCGGGCCCGTCGAGAGCCTTACCTCCGCACAGGACCTCCGCACCCTTTTCGCGTGCGTCTTCCACTTGTGACTCGATGTCGCGACGACCCTGCTCGAGCGCCAACGGTCCGACCTCGGTGCGCGGGTCCATCGGATCCCCGACGACGAGGTTGGAGGTCAAATCAACGAAACGGGCCTCGAATTCGTCGTAGACATCCGTGGTGGCGATGAAGCGTTTGGCGGCAATACAGCTCTGACCGTTGTTCTGAACTCGGGCCTGTACCCCCACCTCGGCGGCACGCGTCAAGTCTGCCGAGGGAAGGACGACGAACGGATCACTCCCTCCGAGCTCGAGCACAGACTTCTTGAGCGCCCTGCCCGCGGCTTCCGCAACCGATCGTCCAGCTCCTTCCGATCCCGTCAGCGTGACCGCCCGCACCCTCGGATCCTCGATGATCCCGGCCACCTCTGCCGACCCTACGAGCAAGGTTTGAAATGCTCCTTCGGGGAACCCGGCTCTCTTGAAGGTCTCCTCGATCAACAACGCCGTCTGGGGGACGTTCGACGCGTGCTTCAAGAGCCCGACGTTCCCCGCCATGAGCGCGGGAGCGGCGAACCGGATCACCTGCCATAGCGGAAAGTTCCACGGCATGACCGCCAACACCGGGCCCAACGGCTGGTACACGACTCTGCTGTCGCTCGCTCGAGTATCGACTTCCTCGTCCGCCAGAAGCTGCGGTGCGTGCTGCGCGAACCAGCGCATAGCGCTCGCGCACTTGGCGACCTCGGCTTTCGCCGAAGCGAAGGTTTTTCCCATCTCCGTCGTGAGGATCCTCGCTGTGTCAGGAGCCTCAGCGTCGAAGAGATCGGCCGCGCCTGTCATCCAGCGGGCCCTTTCGTCGTACGACGTTTTGCGATAGGAACGGAACACCTCGTCAGCGCGGGTCAACCGGTGCTCCACCTCAACGGCACCGTACGGGTCGAACCTGCGCTCCTCTATCCCGGTTGTGGGGTTTACCGTCGCGATGACCATGTCACTCCTCCTGCTCGGGGACGAGCTCCGATTCCGAGATCGACTGCGGCGTCAATGTGCAGCTTCCCCGAGGTCGGCCTCCAATTCTTCGAGAATCAATTCGCTCGCACCGACGGGTGTCTGTTCTCTTTGCGCATCGGCTGGCGTTCGCCCCACTTCGGTAACGCCGGGGTCATCGAGAGCCGAGAACAGGCTTCGTTTGAACGTGGCCAGCGCCAGAAGAGTCGTGACGAGAAGGACTCCCGAGGCGACCGTGACGGCCTGTATTCCGACGATTCCACCGACGGCACCTTCGATGACAGCTCCTATCGGGTAAATGGTCCCAAGGGCCATCATGTGGAAGCCCAACACGCGTCCTCGAGCCTCTTCTGGCGCGCGCAGCTGCACGACGGTGTTGAGCCCCGAGAGCACTCCTATGTAGCAGGCGCCGACCACGGCGATCGCGATCGCGGCGCTCGCCAGACTCGGGGCAAGCCCGTAACAGACAAGAGCAACTGGGAACGCGATGAGTGCTCGTAAGAGGAGCCTACGGCGTCCCAGAACAACAGCGAGCGGGGCGAGCGCGAGCGCGCCTAAGACCGCTCCAATACCTTGACCTGTGACGAGAACCGATGTGCCCGCCGCGCCGCGATGTAAGCCCTCGATGGCCACCGCGGGCACGAGCGCGATGAACGGCGAACCGATGAGCGCAACAATCGAGATGAGAATGATCGCACTTCGACACCCTGGCTCGCGCGCGACCACTCGAGCACCTTGTGCGATTCGGTGTGCGATGCTCTCGCCGGTGAGCGCGACCTTCCGAAGAGGCAGGCGAACAAACAAGAGCGCGAGCACCACAGCCCCGAAGGACACGGCATTCAGAGCGAATGCCCAAGCGGCTGAACCCGCTACGAGTACCACGCCGGCGATCGCTGGACCAAGCACGCGACCGAGATTGAACTGAGCGGACGACAGGGATACCGCGGCGAGCAAGTCGTCTTTCGGGACGAGGTCCGGCAACATCGCTTGATACGTGGGAAAGCCAATCGCTGTAGCGCAACCTCCGAGGAACGCGATCGCCGACAGCGCCCATGGTTCGGTGTTGCCGGTGGCCGCCAAGACAGCCAGGGTCGCCGCAAAACACGCTTCTGCCAAGGTCGTGAGGATGAGCCATCGACGACGGTCGAAACGGTCCGCCATCGCGCCGCCGAGAGGAGAGAGAAGGCCCATGGGCAAGAACGCTGCGGCGGCCACCAGCCCGGTCCAGAGAGGTTGGTGGGTGCGCTCGGTGACCAGCACGCCCAATGCGACCGTCTGTACCCACGAACCTGCGTTGGAGACGAGCGCCGCGGACCATACAAGCGCGAAGTTCCTGGAGCGAAGCGGCCGCAGCGACGACAAGGCCACCGAACAAGGCTACTAGGAGCGCGGATTGGGCAGACTCGCCTGACCCGGCAGACTGGAACGATGGCTGTGAACGAGGACGTCTCTGTCGCCAAGCGAATCGTGGATTCGAGCCGCCGAATCGTCGTACTGAGCGGCGCCGGGATATCGACCGAATCCGGCATCCCCGACTTCAGAGGACCGAACGGCCTGTGGACTCGCAATCCCGAAGCCGAGAAACTGTCGACGCTCGACTACTACATGTCCGACCCCGAGGTGCGGCGCCGTGCATGGCGCAACCGCCTCGAGTCACCGACCTGGGCGGCGGAACCGAACGCCGGTCACCGATCGCTCGTCGAGCTCGAAAAGCGCGGGACGCTCGAGCTGATAGCGACCCAGAACATCGACGGCCTTCACCAAGCAGCGGGCTCGGATCCGGACCTGGTCGTGGAGCTCCACGGCACGATGCGAGAAGTGAAATGCATGACGTGCGGCAAACGCTCTCCGATGGACGGCGCCCTCGATCGCGTGCGAGCCGGCGAAGACGACCTTCACTGCCTCGAGCCCGACGTGCAGGGCGGGTCAGGTTCCGCGGTCTGCGGTGGCATCCTCAAGTCGGCGACGATCAGTTTCGGCGAGAGCCTCGTCGCGGACGACCTTCGGCGCGCAGAGACAGCGGCCGCGTCCTGCGACCTGCTTCTCGCCGTGGGATCCAGCCTTTCTGTGTACCCGGCTGCGGGAATGGTTCCCATTGCCTACCGGGCAGGCGCGAACGTCGTGATCGTGAACGCGGAGCCCACCGAATATGACTCGATCGCTTCCGCTGTATTGCGCGGCACGATCGGCGAGGTCCTCCCTCGAGCGCTCGGGGTCAGTGGGTGACGGCTCTGTCGTCCGCAGCGCGCAGCCGTGCCGCCATTTGCATGAGCAGCTTGTGCGCTACACCGGGCCACTGGTCGAGCACGGCCGAGAACTCGCGATCGCCAAGGACCAGAAGGGTCATCGGCGTTGCCGCAGTGACCGTTGCATTTCGCGGAGCCCTGTCGAGGAGCGCGAGCTCTCCGAAATACTGACCGGGTCCGAGTTTCGTGAGCTTCTTGCCGTCACGAGACACTGTGGCTTCGCCTTGGAGGATCAGATAGAACTTTCTCCCCTCCTCACCTTCCGAGACGATCGCGTTCCCGGCCTCGACTTGCTCCTCGTCAGCCGCACGCTCGATCTGCGAGAGCTCTCTCGTCGTGCACGTCGAGAAGATCGCCACGTTCTGAAGATGCGTCACGTTCTTGTTACGAGCCATCGTCCCAGTCCTCGATCAGGCCATGTCCTTTTGTGATGATGCCATACCTTCTCATGACCATGTCGGTGTGAGCACCATGGTTGCCGAGTCAGATCTTTACTGTGTGCCTTAGTTTGAACGTCACGTGATCCCTGCGCGCTTGCGCCCGATCACGGTGGAGATCAGCACCGCCACGAACAGAGCTGCTCCGTCGAAGACGTCACCGATCCAATCTGCAACGCCTGCCAACGAAAGACCCGTGACGGTGAACGCGAGAAAAAAGATGGCGACGAGGGTACCGACGACGTTGAAACGCCCAGGTTTGATCGCCGTCGCACCCAGGTATGCGGCCGCGAGCGCCTGAAGGGTGTCGGCTACGGTTCCCACTTGCGGGCTCCCGCCTCCGTTGCGAGCGACGAGCAGGACGCCGGCGACGCCTGCGAGGGTCCCGGAAATGACGAAAGCCAGCAGCACGTAGCGCTCGACTCTGAGGCCGACCAGTCGGGCAGCGTCACGATTGGAGCCGATGCTGTGCAGGTAACGGCCATACGGAGTGTGTTCCAGCATGTAGTACACGCCGAGTGCGACGAATGCGAGGTAG
>DASPVS010000019.1:0-2107 GCA_035622235.1 Acidimicrobiales bacterium
GAAGGGCCATGTGGAACGAAGAGCCTCGGCGAGTACTACAGCGCCAGGCAGCGCAAGTACCCGCCCGCGACCAGGTGGCGACACCGCGGCGGCGATCGCGATCGCCAGCGCTTCGACCAGCATCAGAACGATGGCGCCATACCAATTGAACGACGTCGCCCAGAAAAGGCCCGGCACGTAAAGCCCCAGACCACAAATCCATCCCACCAGGAGCCTCGTCCTCGTCCTGAGACCGCCGAGTCTCCACCACAACAGGGCTGCCCCCCCTGGGGCGAGAATCCAGAATCCCCAAGGCGGCAAAGAAGCCGCCAGGAGGAGCCCGGCTGCGAGCGCTGGAGCAACGACCTGGCCCCTCCTGCGCGGTGACCGGCGCGCACGGATCGGTAGCGCCCTTGCTGACGTCACTACAAAAGAGCCTGATCGTTGCGCAGCCGCTCCATCACGGCGCTAGCCGCGCGTCTTCCGCTCCCGATGCACGCAGGAATTCCAACACCGTGATACGCCGCTCCCGCCAGGGACACCGGCGCCGAGCCTTCTCTGCACAAGTGCTCGATCGCCTGCACCAAACGAGGGTGGCCGACGCGGTATTGAGGGAACGCTTCGTTCCAACGAGTCAAGTTGACGTCGGTCGGACCGTTTTGGAGACCGAGCACGGGGCGCAACTCGTCGACCATCCGCTGCACAAGATGATCGTCGGACAGCCGGGAGAACCGGTCGTCTCCGAACCTGCCACACGACGTACGAATCAGGACCTCGCCGGGTCGGCGCAAGTGGGGCCATTTGGAAGTCATCCAAGTACACGCCGTGAGAATTGCTCCCTGTTCTGCCGGTACCAGGAACCCTGTGCCGTCGAGCAATCTGAGGGTCGACTCGTCGAACGCCATCGTGGCGAGCGCCACCGAGGAGTACTCGATGGGGGCGAGGAGCTTCGACAGTTCAGGAAGCGAGCCGTTGACCAGGTCTGCACAGCGCGATGCAGGAACTGCGAGCACGAGCCCGTCCGCATCGACCGTGGCACCTCGCAGGCCGAGGGTCCATCGACCGCCGGCGTCTTCGACGTTCATGACCTCCACGTTGGTACGAAGGTCCACGTCGCGTTCACCAAGTTTCTCCGCGAGGGCTTCGACGATTCTTTCCATGCCGGAGCGCGGGGCGAGGAAGACGGGCGCGGGAGTGGGTCGAACTCTCTCGTCGGGCTCTGGGTTGCGGAGGGCCCGCATCAACCCCCCCGGTCGATTTCGGGCGTGCAGAAGCGACGGGAACACAGCGCCAGCACTCATCGTCGACACCGGACCGGCGTGTATGCCACCGATGAGCGGGTCGGCGAGCCTGCGAACGACTTGCCCGCCGAGGCGGCTCCCGACAATTTCCCCCACCGCGCAATCGTCTGAGGACGCCGAGACGAAACCCGGGCCCTCCGACCCGAGCGCCACATCTGGCGAACAGGCAGGCCACCTGGGCCCGAGGGGCCCTAGGAGGTCGAGGGACGCTCTCAGAACTCCCGCCGGACCGAGGATCCCAGACCGGGCGAGATCGCCGAGCCTCGTCGGTACGCCGACGGCGAGCGATCCGGGTAGCGGACGAAGCCGTCCCCTGGCCCAGACGAAGGCGCCGAGTGCCCCAGGTGAAACCAGCTCGTCGTCAATTCCCAGCTCTCTGCAAAGCGACGTCGCTTCTTCGCGTCGCGCGACGAACGCGTCCGGGCCGAGATCTACTTGGTGGCCGGCGATCGTCCCTGAGCGGATCTTTCCTCCTAGGCGTCGGTCCGCTTCGAGGAGGACGACCCGAGGTTTCGGCTTGTAGGAACTCAATTCCCACGCGGCGGCGAGCCCTGAGATGCCGCCACCGACGACTGCGACCGTCGGCGTTACGTCCTTCCGGGCTCGAGCTGCCTGCACCGTTTCACTCGCCTCGTTGAAGGCGTGCGGTCGGGCTCGAGGTTTCTCCGAGTTCTCCGACCGCGTCGAGGACGACGCCGCGGATCACCTCGATGAAAGCGGGGTCGTCGTTGAGAGAATCGGTCCGGTTGAACGCAATGCCGAGCTCGGAGGCGAGAGTCCGTGCCTCCACGTCGACGTCGTAAAGGATCTCGAGATGGTCGGAGACG
>DASPVS010000020.1:0-6469 GCA_035622235.1 Acidimicrobiales bacterium
ACGGCAGCTGGGTGACGAACGACCCACTTCCGAGAGCCCGGGTCTTCTACGACGTTCAAAGCCGCCAACACGCTTGGCACAGTGAGCTCTGGGATCGCCGCCTTCCGCATTCACATTCTTTCGATCCGGGCGAGCTCGCCATCCCGCCTTCACTCGGTGTGGACCAGATGCTCAACCTCGTTGCGGGCGGAGAAGGATCGGGTTCGGGGTCCGGAGGGTCGGGCGGAACGCTTTTGCGACTCGTTGGCATAGCTCGAGTCCTCCTGCCGCGGCTCGTTGCCGGGTACACGATCCATTTGAGGCGGGTGGTTCCCATCGCCGACGCGCCGACTGAAAGGGCGCTGCGCCTCATCCTCAACGACGAGATCGAGGCATGGCACGATGCGGAGCTCTATCTCCAAGAGCTCGTTCGCCGACCTAGCGACGTCGCGGCTGTGACCGCACACCAACAAGCGCTCGAAGGACTTGTCGCAGAGGAAGGGCCCGGGCTTGTCGGCCTGGGAGCTATGCCCGTCGAGCCCCCGTTCGTGGCCGACTAGGCGCCGATGGTACGAATTCCCTGGTCGCGGTGGCGCGCACGCGCACATTGAGGCTTGACGCCGCCGGTACACTCACACACACAGGCACGGCCCTAAGAACGGTCGAATCGCGGGGGAGAGCGTCGACCGGGGCGGCCGCAAGAGGCAGGTTATGTAGGGCAGGAATCTCTTTCCGGCAGGGTCGCCGGCATGGTCTCGACGAAGGGTTGGAAGGTTGGCGAAGGAGCGCGTCGAGCGCGACGAAGAGGATCTGGTACGCCTTTATCTGACTGATATAGGCCAATACCCCCTGCTCACCAAGGACGACGAGGTTCGCCTGGCCCAGACGATCGAGGCAGGCAGGGATGCCGAACAGGAGCTTTGCGCCAAGCCCAAAGACCTGAGCCCCACCAAGCGCCGAGAGCTTCGACGCAAGATGCTCACCGGCGAGAATGCCCAGCAAACGTTCGTGCAGTCCAACCTTCGGCTGGTGGTTTCCATCGCCAAGAAATATCAGGCTTCGGGGCTTCCTCTGCTCGACCTGATCCAGGAAGGGAACCTCGGCCTCATGCATGCCGTCGAGAAGTTCGACTGGCGCAAGGGCTTCAAGTTCTCCACATACGCCACTTGGTGGATCCGACAGGCCATCACGAGGGGCATCGCAAACACAGGTAGGACGATCAGGCTCCCGGTTCACGCTGGGGACACGCTCGCCAGGGTTCAGAAGGCTCAAGCACGTTTGGAGCTCAAGCTCGGACGTCCTGCGACGCTGGCCGAGCTCGGAATCGAAGTGGAGATGCCTGAGGACAAGCTGATCGAGGCCCTTCGTTTCCGCGCGGAGCCTCTGTCCTTGTCAGAACCTCTTCGTGAGGACGGCGATGCAGAGCTCGGTGATGTCGTGGAGGACCGCTCTGCTGAGTCGCCGTTCGAAGTGGCAGCGACATCGCTCCTTCCTGATGAGATAAACCGCCTGCTCTCACCGCTCGACGAACGCGAGCGCGAGATCCTCAGGCTTCGGTTCGGTCTTGACCGAGGTGAGCCGCGCACGCTCGAGGAGGTCGGTGAGCACTTCAACCTGACTCGGGAGCGGATTCGACAGATCGAGGCCAGGGCGATGTCCAAATTGCGCCACCCTTCCTCCGACACTGGCGCGCGCGACCTTCTGACGGTGTGACGCTTGAGGCCGCTCGGCGCCTCACACCTCTCCGCTCTTTCGACGTTCGACGTTCGGCATCGCCGGAATTGGCTGGGCTCTCGGCGCTAGGCGTTCTCGGCTCCGACGGCTGCTACGGAGAGTCCCAGTCAACAGCACAGAGAGTCACGGCCGCGGCCAGAGAGGCCGGCTGCTGACACAAAGAATTTGTTGCTTATGCCGCGAGTGGCGATTGTGGCGCTCGGCGTTCGCCTGTGGATAACAGCGCCACAATCGCCACTTGGCCCATATGCACATGAATTGGAACTCCGGTACGCGCTCGGGAGAAGGACCTTCCAGCCCAGCCGCCCCTTCAGCGCACCTTCGGCTCGAAGCCGTACAATCGCCGCATGAAGAAGCTCCTCATCATCGCCATATTGATCGCGCTCGGAGTCGTTGCTGCTAAGAGGCTCCGCGACGCCTGACCCAGGAGATCCTCAGCTCGCCCCGCGAAAGCGCTGTCCGTAGCGCCAGGCGAGAACCGCCGCCCCCGTCGCCGCGATGGCGACGCCGGTCACCGCCGCCGCGGTTGGAAGGCTCGGTACCGGTACATGGTCGCGCAGGCGGACCGGGCGGCTGAATTGAACGGTCTCCCAACCGTGCTCGCGCGCGAGCCGGGCGAGGACACGATCGGGATTGACAGCCACTGGATGGCCTACCGCCTCGAGCATCGGCGCGTCCGTGTACGAGTCGCTGTAGGCGTATGAGGCTTCGAGATCGATCCCTTCGTGTGCCGCGAGTTCCCTGATTGCTTCGGCTTTGAACTCGCCGTATGCATAGAAAGCCATCTCTCCGGTGTAGCGGCCGTCCGCGTCAACGACGGCTGTGCTGGCGATCGCACCGTCCACTCCGAGGTAGTCGGCGAGGGGGCTCACGATCTCCTCTGGTGACGCCGAGACGAGATAGACGCGCCGACCTTCGGCCTTGTGCGACTCGATGAGATCGAGAGCTTCCGCGTAGATGATCGGCTCCACCACGTCGTCAAGGGTTTCCCTAACAATCCTCGAAACCTCCTCTTGGTCCCACCCCCTGGTGAGGATCAGCACAGATTCGCGGATCTTCTGGAGCTTCTCCTCGCTGGCTCCCAGGTGGAGATAGACGAACTGCGAGGCCAACGCGCGGACGACGGTCGAACGCGAGATGAGACCACCTCGGTAGAAATGACGCCCGAACGCCGCTATCGAGGCGCGGGCGATGACCGTCTTGTCCAGGTCGAAGAAAGCACCCTCCACCGCCGACGAGTTTAAGAATTAAGAACCAATGAAGTGCGAAAGGATTGAGCGACCCTCAAAATCAGCCCTGCGGACTCAGATGATCTGCGACGGATACAAGAAGCTCCACGGAGCTGACGGAGCTGACCGAGCTGACGGAGCCAGGAGCCACAGGAGCCGCACGGAGCTGCGGGAGTCGAACGGAGCTACAAGGAACTGTCGACCAGGAGTCGCTGGACCGCCTGTTCGGATTCCCCAGTGACGAGAACCAGTACCTCGTCGCCCGCCAAAAGGATCGTGTCGCCCCTCGGAACGACCAATCGGTCGTTCCGAACGACCGCCACGACTGTCGCGTCCCTTGGCACGCCGAGATCGGCGATCGAGATTCCCGCGGCAGGCGACGCCTCGGCGAGGGTCACCTCGACGAGTTGTGCATTTCCGCCTTCGAACTGCAGCAGTCTCACGAGCGTGCCGACCGAGACTGCTTCCTCCACCAGCGCGGTCATCAACTGGGGCGTGGACACGGCTACGTCCACTCCCCAGGACTCATTGAACATCCACTGGTTACGCCTGTTGTTCACCCGTGCGACCACGCGCGGCACAGCGAACTCCTGCTTTGCGAGAAGTGAGACAACGAGATTGTCCTCGTCGTCCCCCGTTGCGGCCACGACCACGTCGACACTTGCGAGTCCTGCAGCATCGAGAGAGTTGACCTCGCACGCGTCAGCTGCGATCCATTCGACGTCGAGGCTTGATTGAAGTCGCGCGACCAGGTCGGGATCTTGTTCGATGACGAGCACTTCATGACCGTTCTCCCTCAGATCACGAGCTATCGCCGTACCGACGCTCCCGGCTCCCGCGATCGCGACTTTCATCTGAGGTCGCCTCGGCCCTTCATCCGGGCTCATCGGTGCCACGGTCGCCCCGATCGTCGCCTCGGTCGTCGCGCGGTCGTCCAATTCCGGATGGGTTGGCCGCGCCCAACCCACTCAAGTCTGTACCTCCACCGGTGTGCGAGGGTCCTAGTCGGGACTCGAGCATTTCCAGCGCATCCTTGATGAAGGCGATATGGAGGAGATCGTCTTCTTGTCCCACGAGGTCGGTCGCGTCCAGCCGTGCGACGCCTGCTCGGGTGACCCCGATCAGGCGAATCTGACCTCGATCCTCCAATTCCCGCAGCGGGCGGCCTGCCCACGAATCAGGAAGGACTCTTTCGGCGAAGACCAGTCTCCCGGTTTCGTCGGTCCATTCGCCCACCACAGAATCAGGAAGGAGCCTTTGCATCACATGGTCGATCGTCCATGTGACGGTCGCCACCGTAGGGATCCCGAGACGTTGGTAGATCTCGGCTCGTCGAGGGTCGTAAATGCGGGCGACGACATTGGCGATCCCGTAGGTTTCGCGAGCAATTCGAGCCGTGAGGATGTTGGAGTTGTCCCCGCTTGTCACCGCGGCGAGGGCGTCTGCAACGATCGCGCCGGCCTCCTCTAGGTCGTCCCGGTCGAAACCAGAACCTCGAACCTGTTTTCCCGGCCACTCAGGCGGCAGGCGGCGAAAGGCACGCGGGTTCTTGTCCAAGATCGCGACGCTGTGACCCAGGTCTGCGAGCTTTACGGCGAGGCCCGAACCAACCCGTCCACACCCGACAACCACCACGTGCACCGCACCATGCAACACGTAAGTGATGCCTGGGACAACTCAGGAAATCGGGCCTTCACAGCCGGATGTGCTTACCTGAAGGCGTGGAAGACGCCCCACCAGCGTCGTCGGGGCTGATCGACGGTGCCGGAGACGCCGATGTGGTGGCTTCGGATCAAGCGATCGATGTCGATTCAGCCCGACAAACGGAGGCCGTTCGCGTAGAGCGGTCCGGCAAAGCTCCGCCTCTCGGTAGGAGCCTCGAACCTGAAGCGCTTCCGTCACCCGAGTCGCTCGAAGTGCCGGAGACTCTCGGTGACCGTCTCAAGGACTCTCTCTTAGGACCTCCGCTTTCCTCTGAACGTCAAGCGGTGGAGCGTCTCGGCAAGCCGACAGCTTTGGCGGTCCTCTCGTCCGACGTCATCTCTTCGTCGGCGTACGGCACGGAGCAGATGCTCATACCGCTCGTGATCGCGATCGGGGTGGCCGCTTACTCCCTAGTCGTTCCAGTGAGCCTCGCGGTGGTTTTCGTTCTCGTTTTCGTGACCCTGTCGTACCTCGAAGTAGTGAAGGTCTACACGAAGGCGGGCGGTGCGTATGTGGTCGCACGCGAGAACTTCGGTCCAAAGGTCGCCCAAGTGGCGGCCGTGTCGTTGTTGATCGACTACACCCTGACCGTCGCCGTTTCCGTCGCCGCGGGAGTGGCCGCTCTCACGTCTGTGGTCCCGGCTCTTGCGCCCGCAACCGTCTGGATCGCGATCGCTCTCGTTCTGCTGATCGCGTACGGGAACCTGCGAGGAGTACGCGAGGCCGGTCGCGTCTTCGCTCTCCCCACCTACTTCTTCATAGCCAACATGGTCCTCATGATCGTGATCGGAGCGATACGCGCGATCGACGGATCGCTCCATGCGCATTCCATCGACCAGGCCGGGGCCGTAAAGATCGGTCACGGCGGCACCGGACTCCTTCTCGGCGCGGGCCTCTTCGTGATCTTGAAGTCCTTTGCTTCAGGGGGATCCGCTCTCACCGGGACCGAAGCGATCTCGAACGGCGTTAGCGTCTTTCGCTTGCCCGAGTCGCGCAACGCCCGCATAACGATGGTCTGGATGGCGGTGATTCTGGGCAGTCTCGTCCTGGGCGTCACCGTTCTCGCTTCGATCGTGCATCCGGTACCACGTGTGTCGGGAACTCCGACGGTCGTGTACCAGATCGGCAAATACGTCTATGGAGCGGGTGCGCTGGGGAGCATCGGGCTGTGGTCGCTCCAGATCGGGACGATGTTGATCCTCACGCTCGCTGCTAACACCAGCTTCACGGGTTTCCCGTATCTCGCTAGTTTCGCCGCCGAAGACTCGTACCTACCGCGCCAGCTCACCAAGCGTGGCCACCGTCTCGTCTTCTCCACCGGGATCATCGTGCTCACGGTCGTCTCCATTGCCCTCCTCCTCATCACGAGAGCGCGCGTCGACAGCCTCATACCCCTCTATGCGATCGGCGTGTTCACGGGTTTCACCATGGCGGGTGCGGGCATGGCCAAATATCACTACGTCCATCGGGAGCCCCAGTGGCGTCGGAGGTTTGCGATAAACGGCACGGCGTCAGTGCTCTCGTTCATAGTTCTCGTGGTCATTGCCGTCGCGAAATTCACCGAGGGAGCTTGGGCGGTGGTCATCCTCCTTCCACTGGGCGTGGTGTTCCTGCTCAGGCTGCACCGTCAATATGCAGCGGAAGACAAACAACTAGAAGCTGGCGCCAGTCAGGCGTGCGAGGATCCAATCCTGCACCGCCACGTCGTCGTAGTACTGGTCGACCGCGTCGACCTCGCGACGGCGCGCGCGATCCAATATGCCCGGACCCTCACTCCCGACGACTTGCGCGCTGTCCACTTCGCAGTTGACCCCAGTGTCACT
>DASPVS010000021.1:0-8546 GCA_035622235.1 Acidimicrobiales bacterium
AAAGCGCTCCCGAAAGTGGGGAAACTCGGCGGTAGGCGGATAGTTGGGCAGCTCCGGCTCCTCTTCTGCGTTCAAGTGGTAGAGGTTGCCAAAAAACTCATCGAACCCGTGCACGGTGGGGAGATACTCGTTGCGGTCCCCGAGGTGATTCTTTCCGAACTGGCCCGTCGCATATCCGAGCGGCTTGAGCAACTCCGCAATCGTCGGGTCCTCGGCTTGCAGGCCGACGGTCGCCGCCGGCATGCCGACCTTGCTCAGTCCGGTTCTGAAGACACTCTGGCCGGTGATGAAGGACGAACGGCCGGCGGTGCAGCTCTGCTCGCCATACGAGTCCGTGAACATCAAGCCTTCTCGGGCTATTCGGTCAATGTTCGGTGTCCGATATCCCATTACCCCGTGGCTGTAACAACTCAGATTCGTGATGCCGATGTCGTCTCCCCAGATGACCAGGATGTTGGGTTTGTCGGTCGGCATGGTCGTTACCCTCCTCTTCTAGCCTCCTGCTTCCACGGCACCTGTGCAATCCCCCCTTCGCTCGCGGAAATCGTAGCCAGGGCAGTCGGGAAGTGCTCAGCCGGGAAACGCGACCGACCTTTCGGCCAAGCAGTCCCTTTACATCTCAATAGATGATGGTCGTCGTCGAGGGCCCACTCGCTGAGTGGAACAGCCGGTGTGCGAGCGACCACCGGCCCCGTCCCTCGTATCGAGTGGCTACCCATTCGGGCTCCCATCCACCACGGCGGGTGACGCGTGCACCGTCTCCACCCAATCAGTCCCCACCTAGAGCGGCTCCTCGCCGGGCTGAAGCCGGAGATCGCCCGCGCCTGGGAGATGGCTTTTCGCCCAGTCCACAGCGTCGCGGGTCGTCTCAAATATGTGGTCTTCGTGCAGTTTTCCGAGTAGTCCCGATCGTTCTGCCATGGAAAAGGCTGGACCATGCAAGTGAGCGATCCCCAGCACGATCCGCTTGCCATCGAGCCACTCCACCAACTTTTCCAGGTTTTCCGTGCTGGTGATGTCGATGTCGTCGTTGGCGTTCAGGTCGAGGACCACCGCGTGGATTGGGACCTCTGAGGCATCAACCAGGCCCTCGACCGCATCTCGGACAGTTTGTGCGTTCGCATAGAAGAGTGGCGCGTCGGGCCGGATGACGAGCACGCCTCTGACGGCACATGCCCGTGAATGACGGCGCATATCGAGGAATCCGCCTGGAATGTCGGGGTCGATGCCCATCACCGAGATGGGCGGACGACTTGCCCGGTATACGAGAAGAAGGATCGAAAGGATGACGCCGAGGAGCAAGCCAGGTAACACATCAAGAACGACGACCCCGAGCAAACTCATCATGCCGAGCCAGAAATCCCTCGGCATGAGCCGATAGAAGCGCCGCATCTCTCTCACCTTCATCAGGTGCGAGACGGCGTGAATGATCAAGGCTGCGAGCACGGCTTCCGGAAGATCCGTGAACAATGGTGTCAGGGCAACCACGGTGACCAGAGACAATGTCGCGGCGACCATGGGTGAGACCTCCGAGCGGGCACCCGCTCCTTCGTTCACAGCCGACTGCGACAGGCTGCCACCGCAGGCCAGGCCGCCAAGCATCCCGGATCCGATGTTGGCGAGGCCGAGGGCAACCAATTCCTGATTGGATTCCAGGCGGTAACCGTGCTTTTCGGCGAATGCTTGGCCAGCTCCGAGCGACTCGCTGAAGATCACCAGCATCATGCCTGCAGCACTCGGGATGAGCACCCACAGCTCGCTGAGCTTGAGGTGAGGCCATTTCGGTGACGGTAGCCCGGAAGGGATGGATCCGACGGTGTCGACGCCATGGTGGTCGAGATGCAACACCGCGCTGATCGCGATCCCAAGAGCAAGCACCACCAATCCGCTTGGGATCCGTGGGAGAGACCGCTCCAGCCCGAAGAGCAACCCGAGTGCGACGAGCCCCACGGACAGGGTGATGCCGCTCGTCTGACCGAAATGCGCGACCACATGAACGAGCTGGCGGACGGTATCACCGCTCCCCTTCTCGATCCCGAACAACTTGGGGAGCTGTTTGACCGTCACGAAGATGGCCAGACCGAAGACAAACCCTTCCATGACCGGGCGGGACAGGAAGCTCGTTACAAACCCGAGCTTGCAGATACCGGCGAGAGCGAAGATGCAGCCGGTAATGATGATCATCCCGGCCGCCAAGGTTGCAAAACTGGCAGCCGACGTGGGATGGAGCGCAGTGATGGCCGAGTAGACGAGAACAGCAGAGGCAGAGGTTCCGGCCACGACAAGATGCCGGCTAGTGCCGAAGATCGCGTAGATCGCCAACGAGGCGACAAGGGTGTAGAGCCCGGCCTGAGGCGGCAGACCGGCCAACGTTGCGTAGGCGATTCCTTCGGGGATCAGCAAGCCCCAGGTGGTGAAGCCGGCAATGACGTCCCGGCTGATCCAGGTCCTGCGGTAGCGAGGCAACCAGGTGGTGACGGGAATGTGGCGCGTCAACCAACTGGGTTCGCGCCGCGTCCGGGATGCGCCGATGCTCACGTCCCCATCACGCTTCCTGTCCGCTTTGCCGACGTCGCTCCTCATCCTGCACAAGCTGCTGAGATGGCACCGTCGCCTTGTGTCCCCGGTTTCCAGCCGAATTGCACGGAAGACAATTCAACTTGCCCTCTCGTCGATCCAGGGTTCGGCTTCGGTCTAACTTGATGGTGTGCCGGTAAGTCGCCGTACGCGCTATGCCGAGCAGCGGACGCTGCTGGCGTGGTGGCGAACCGGCATCGCTGCAGCTGCCGTGGCTGTTGGAGTGGGAGGTGTGGTCCCGCACCTCACTGGATTGCCCCGTGCCCGGTTCTTGGCACTGGGTGCGGGGTATGGGCTGCTTGGTATCTTCTTCGTCGTTTGGGGAAGCATCCGGTCTCAACATGCTCAAAGAAGTCTTGACAAGGATGGGGATTTCGAAGCGCTCTCGACACCGATGCTGGTCGTCATAACCGTCTATCTTTCGGTGCTGGTGGGGCTAACCGTGATCGCGCTTTTCTAGCCTGGCTATTTCAGGCGTGCCACGGATCTGGCTTCGGTGCACGATCAGATTTTTGCGATCTTGTCAATCTTGTGGTCGAGATCGGCATCAGCACGTTCGTGATGCTTCTGTCGCTCAGCGGATGACACTGAGGATGTGACCCTCACCTTGGCAAGGTGAGGTACACAGCATTTTAACTGGGTGTTTATCCTCTTTGCACGACGAACGCACAATCAGATCGAGTAGACTGGCGGCATGGCCACCAAGACCCCCGCCAAACCGAAGCGCCGTCGTCGTCCGCGGACGTTCGGCGCGATCACCAAGATGCGCAGCGGGCGCTTCCAGGCCTCCTACATCGACCCCGATACCCGGAGACGGGAGCTTGGTCCTCATACCTTCGACACAGTGGACGACGCGGATACGTGGTTGTCCCTTCGACGGGCTGACATCACCCGCAAGACCCTTGAGCGGCCCGACCCCTCCCCCGCTGATCTCCCAACGTTCAGGGAGTACGCCGCCAGCTGGCTGAAGGATGGTGTCGAAGATGGACACATCCGCCAGAGTACCCAAGCGAAGTATCAGGGTCTCTTGAATCGGCATCTGCTGCCCATCTTCGGCGACATCAGTCTCAATGCGATTACGCGGGAGGACGTCAGGGCGTGGCACAAGGCCCTGAAGGCTCAGCATCTCTCCACGGCTGCGAACGCCTACCGGCTCCTCAACAGCATTTTCCGAGCAGCGACCGACGGCACCAACGGCCATCGGCCCATCGTTGCCGTGTCACCGTGTCAGGTTCACGGCGGCGGCAGGGAAGACCCGAAGGAACCCACCACGATCACGCAGGCGCAATTTGAGACTGCCGTGGCCGCCATGCCGGAGAGGTGTCGGCTCGCCATCTACTTGGCTCTCTGGGGTCAGATGCGACGCGGGGAGTTCTTAGCCTTGCAGCGACGAGATGTGAATCTCAAGACCGGAGCGGTCATGATTGAGCGGGCTTGGGTGGCGCCTGAAGGGAAGCGGCCCGTCATCGGTCCGCCGAAGACACAACGATCAAAGCGACGGGTCTACCTCGCATCGGATGACGTCAAGGTACTCAAAGCACACCTCAAGCGGTTCGTCGGACCGAAACCCGCAGATTGGCTCTTTCCCGGTGTAACGGATGCGTCGCTCCCGATTCTGCCCCGGACCTTCTTCGACTATTGGCATGCTGCCCGCGAGGCTGCAGGATGCCCGGACGTCAAGATTCATGGTCTGCGCCATACCGGGCTCACTTGGTTCTTCCAGAGTGGCGCAGCACCTGCCGAGGTTGCCCGAAGGGGCGGGCAGACAGTCCGGGCAGCAGAACGGTACTGGCACGCCACTGACGATCGGGACCGGGAGCTGGCTGCCAAGGCGAGGCGACGCAAGGCGAACTGAAGTCAGCCAGCCTGGCGGAGACTGCTGCCTAGGAGAAGAGCGACTCGCCGATCCATCCCCCGCGGCGGCAACCGGGCGGTACGAAGAAGACGGCGCTGCCGACGGGCGTGATGAACGGGTTCAGGCGATCGTGCTCGGCGAGGCGTTGCTGGATGGGCACGAACTGCTTGTCGATGTCCTTTACGTAAGCGAGGAAGAGCAGCCCTTCCTCACGACTTCCAGTCATCGGGTTCACCCCGTTGTCGTAGTTGTAGCCACGGCGCAGCAGGCGAGCTCCGCCGTTGACCTCTGGACTTGCCAGACGGACGTGACTGTCGATCGGAATGGCGGGCACACCGTTCGCATCGAGCTTCTGAAGATTGAGCGGACTGAACTCGCTGCCACCCGAGAGGGGCGCCCCGCTTTCCTTCGTGCGACCGATGGCGACCTGCTGGTCAGGAACGGAGAGCGTGTTCCACTTGGCGACGTCGGTCTGGATATGGCGAAAGCAGAGGAACGTGCCGCCACGAACCCACGAAGGCTGGCTCGAGCTCGAGATCCAGACGGTCGAATCGAAGGCTGAAGTGCCCGACGCGGGATTGGCGGTCCCGTCCTTGAAACCGAGGAGGTTGCGGAACGTGGGGACGCGACCGGCCGCCATGGAGCTCCTGAATCCCGCCTGCTGCCATCTCACCACAGCAAGCCCGGCGGCAATTCGGCTGAGATGTTCAATGGCCATCGAGGCGACGGATTGATCGTTGGAACAGGCCTGGATGGCGAGATCGCCACCCGAGATGGCCGCATCGAGCTGGTCGGTGGCGAAGGGAGGGAGCGGCTGAAGTCCCTTTGGCGCCCGCTGCGAAAGCCCGAAGCGCCCGTCGAACACATTTGGGCCGAACCCGAATGTGAGCGTCAGCGAGTTCCGGGGCAAGGAGAGAGGCTGGCCCGAGGCATCCGCCACTGACCGACCGGCGCCAAAAGCAGCCGCGGCGTGCGTCCATCCGCGCAGGAGGTCGACAAGATCTTCGACGCTTGTCGTAGTGACGTCGTAGGCCGCGAATTCGAGGTGGGCTGGTGGCTCGGTCTCGATGCCGGCCTGGTGCTTGCCGTAGAAGGGAACGAAGTCCCCCGACGGCTGGCCAGTCGTCAACCGAGCACCCGAACGGCCCGCGGGTTGGATGATGGTGCTCGGAGCCCCGACCACGCCGGCGCCGAACACCACCGTCTTCAGGAACGAGCGGCGCGAGTGTGTCGTCGGAGTGGCAGGAACTGAGCAGCGTCGGACGACGTCCGGCTCGGGCGGAGCCTCCCATTCGCACATCGACTCGAGGTCCTGGCCATGCGTCTCGTTGCCACCTTCCGCGAGCCCGGAGCCACCATAGGGGGTGGTTTTTGGTCCTCTTTGACGGCGCGGTGTGAACGTGCGCTCATGTTGTCATACCCGTGCGGTGGCCTTCGGGCGGGTGGGTTGTCCTCACGTGGACCGACTCAAATGCGCGCTGTTCCCAAGCCGCTTGACACATGACCAGCAAGTGGTTAGATAGCGGAAGGCGGCCTCGAGGCGGAGCCTCGGCGGAGGGCGTGTCGGGAAGGGCGGAAACCATGCGGCGAAGGTTGGGCGTCCTAATCGTCTCTGCGGCCCTGTTGTTAGTGCCTTCGATCTTCTTCGCGTGGTCGTTAACCCCCCGACCCGCCCAAGCCTCTTCGGTGAGCTCGCCAACTGTCACGCTCAGCAACAGCTCGGCGGGAGCGAGCGGCGTGACCTACACGATCGACTTCATGGCCAGCTCCATTGGCGCAATTGCGCCGGGAGGCACGATCACGCTGGTCGGACAGGCGGGGACGATCTGGCCACACTCGAACGGCAGCTACGTCCTCAGTGACTCGACCACACCGAGTGGGAGCTTCACCTCGGCCAGCGGTGAGAGCTTCGCCGACCCCGGTCTCGACCTCTACAACTGGTTGGACGGAAGCCGCGGAGCGGCCGTCACCATCACCGTACCCAACGCCATCGATGCCGGTGATGCGGTGAGCCTGCAGGTCAGCGGCGTTGTGAATCCGGCACCGGGGAATGAGACCCTCGCCGTGGCCACCTCAGGAGATCAGGACGCCACGTCAGCGAGCTACGCCATCACCCCAGCGGGCAGCGTGACGCGACCCACCGTGAGCCTCAGCACGTCAGCTGCGGACGCGAGCAACGTGACCTACACCGTCGGGTTCTCCACCAGTGCCACCGGTGCAATCCCCGCGGGGGGCTCCATCACGATCGGTGGGCCGGCGGGCACGGTCTGGCCACATTCCAACTCCGCCTATGTGCTCACCGACTCGACCACAGCGAGTGGGAGCTTCACCTCAGCCAGCGGTGAGAGCTTCGCTGATCCCGGCCTGGACCTCTACAACTGGGAGGACGGCAGCCGCGGAGCGGCTGTCACGATCACCGTCCCCAACGCCATCAAGGCCGGTGACGCTCTGAGTCTCCAGGTGACCGGCGTGGTCAATCCCTCGACGGGCGGGAGCGAGACTCTGTCGATCGTCACCTCGGACGACACCGTGGCCGCCACGTCGTCGACTTACTCGATCGCGTCATCGATCGGTGCCGTCTCGCAACCATCCGTGTTGCTCAGCTCGAGCACCGCCGAGGCGAGCGGGGTCACGTACACGATCGGGTTCACGACCAGTGGGACCGGTGCGATTGCCGCCGGCGGGAGCATCACTTTGGTGGGGCCCTCCGGCACGGTGTGGCCCCATGCCGACTCCGCCTATGTGCTCACCGACTCGACCACACCGAGCGGGAGTTTCACCTCGGCCAGCGGGATGAGCTTCGCCGATCCCGGCCTCGATCTTTACAACTGGGCAGACGGCGGCCGCGGAGCAGCCGTCACCATTACCGTCCCCAATGCCATCAACGCCAGTGACGCTCTGTCCCTCGCGGTCTCGGGCGTCGTGAACCCCGGTGCGTCAGGAACCGACAGCGTGCTCGTCGCCACGTCGGGGGACGAGACGATGGTGACGTCCTCCACCTACTCGGTCCTTCCCGCCAGCTCCGTCACCCAGCCCTCGGTGTCGTTGAGCTCCTCGGTCGGGGGGGCCACAGGGGTCACCTACAACATCGGCTTCTCGACCAGCTCGACTGGTGCGATCGGCGCCGGGGGCACGATCACCCTCCTCGGACCGGCGTCGACCATCTGGCCCTCGTCGTCGAGCGACTACGCGCTGACTGATTCGACCACACCTGGCGGGAGCTTCTCGTCAGCGTCGGGGGTCACGGTCCTCGACAACGGTCTCGAGGTCATGATTTCGGTTCCGAACCCGATACGGGCCGGCGATCAGCTCCAATTGGCCGTGAGCGCGGTCACCAACCCGGGAGCCGGTTCTCAGACCTTGACGCTGAGCACCTCGGGAGACCTGATCGGCAAGGCGTCCTCGGCCTACTCGGTGACCGGTGCCCCCACCACTGCGACATCGGTGAGCTCCCCCGCGTTCTCGGCCTCGACCAGTGCGGCCGGTGCCGAAGGGGTGACCGAAACGGTCAACTTCACGACGTCGGCCAGCGGCGAACTGGTCGGTGGCTCGAGTGCCGTGACCCTGGTCGCACCCGGCGGCACGGTGTTCGGCACCTGCCCTTACGGCGACTGCGGCCCGAGCTCGACCTACAACTTCACCGACCACACCAACTCCTCAGGCAGCGGATCGTCCACCGGAGGCGTGTCAGGCTCCACGGTGACCGTACCGGTGCCCAACACGATCCAGGCAGGTGACCAGGTCACCCTCACCATCACGGCGATCACCAACCCACCGGTCGAGTCCGGTCAGATCGTGCTCTCGACGAGCTCGGACACCGCGCCCGTCTCGCTTGCCGACACGACGACTGCCCCGAACACGGTGAGTGCTCCGGCGTTCTCGGCTTCTACCAGCGCGGCTGGCGCCAATGGCGTCACCGACACGGTCAACTTCACGGCGTCGGCCACCGGTGAGCTGGTTGGCGGCTCGAGCGCGGTAACCCTGGTAGCGCCAGCTGGCACCGTCTTCGGCACTTGCCCCTACAACAGCTGCGGCCCGAGCTCGACCTACAACTTCACCGACCACACCACCCCGTCGGCCAGCGGGTCCTCTGTCGGCGTCATCACGGGCTCGG
>DASPVS010000022.1:0-2464 GCA_035622235.1 Acidimicrobiales bacterium
TCCAGGCCCTGATTACCGAGAACGCACGCAACGGTGACGAGACTTGGCTGGTGGCGCGCTCGGACTCGCAGGCTGCCCTTTGCAAACGGATCCCGGGACTCGCGGGGAACGTCGACGAGGGGGCGCTCCCAGCCATGTCGAGCACCGACCGCATGATCGATCTTCGTGACCACCCACTTCAGCGGGACCATTGGTGGGGCTCCCCGGAATTCGAGGCGGCGGTCGGTCCACTCGACATCAACGAGATACTTGACTGTATCGCCGGTGACTTCGGCATCGACGCCGACTTCTCGGCGCCGACCCCTCTCGAATTCTCGTCGGTACGCGGGCTCGACCGCACCGTGCTGCTCGTGACCGAGACCGATGGCCCGGCCAAGGCCTGGCCGGCTTCTAAGTGGGAGTCACTGGCTGCAGAGCTGTGCACGCGTTTCGACGTTCGACAGGTGACCAGGTTCGCCGGGAGCGGAGACCTCGGGCCCCTCGTCCCCGAGTTGCCCATCGCGGAACCCGGCGCCGCCGTCGACTTCCTCTCGTCCTGTTGCGGAGTTATCGGTATAGACACCGGGCTCACCCAAATCGCCACGCAGCAACGGACCCCCACGGTCACGATCTGCCGACGGAACTCTCCCTACTTCAGGCCGTGGCCACACACACGGGCCCTGCGCGGCGGCCCTTGCTCCGAGGCCTGTCAGGCTTCGGAGCGCGTAAGGGCCTACAACGACCGAGTAAGCCTGGCGGGTTTCCGGTGGCGGCCCCGCACTTGTCCTTCCGAGCAGCAGTGTCTGGCCCAGCTACAACCGTCGCAAGCAGTGAGCCTTTTGGAGGAGCTCGTATGACTGTGGCTCCCAACGCAATGGCGTCTGTCGACGTGAACTCTCACCCGGAATTCGGAGTGCGGAACTCGCAACCGGAGGGGATCGGGAGGGTAGCCAACGTCGGCGACCTTGTGGCGTGGAACAATCTCGGAAGGAACGTCGTCTTTGCACACCAGGAGTGGCAACAAGTCGCCGTGTTCGGCACGACCTCCTTCCCCCACGACGACGAGCTCTCCCAATACGACCTCGACGTGCACGCGATCCTTCGCCTCGCCGGAGAAGGAGAAGCGCTGGTACTCGTCCTTAACCACCTTGGGTCGGTGCTCGGTTTCGACGAAGCCGAGCTGGTGCATGCAGGCCGCCTCCAAGCGGGGAACCCTCCGTTGGAGTCGGTCAAGCTCGTCCAGCCTGCAATGTCGACATCGTTTGTCGATGATGTCGAACGGACCGTCTCTGCTGGGGCCCGGCTTGTCAGTTCCCGACCCGCGTCCTTTCTCGAAGGGGGGCTGCTCGTCTCGGAACCGGTGCACATAGGTTTTGGGAAGATGGCCATCGACGCCGATACCGCTCTCGAAGGCTGGGGCCGAGTTACGGCTCTATATGCCTTCGGCGAAAACGGCGAGCAGCTGATGGCTGTGGGGGGCGAAGGCCGGACCACGCTCGTGCCACTTGTTGACGGAGGGCTAGGACGAACACGGTTCGAGTTTGAGCTGCCGATCCGGGTTGCCGGCTTCGCTTGGGATGGCCGGCTGCTTTGGGTTGTCGGTAGTGAGCTCACTGCATCCCCGGTCGACGATTACCGGTGGGAGGACCTGCGTGGGGGCCGCTATGCAGGCGTCGACCCGCTCAACGGCCAGATGGTCGTGCAAGGCGACCTGCCCGATGACGTCGCGTGGGGCAACGGTGGCGTGCCGGTGGTCATGTCGCAGGGGTGTCTCTGTGCGGTGGGCAGGACAGGACGCCTCCACTGGTTGGTCGATCCCGGCACAAGCCGTTTTGTCTCCACGGCCTCGCTCGCCGAAACGTCGCTTGGCATCGGTCACGCTGCCGCCGTCGGCGATCGCGTCCTCTACGGATTCAACCGCGGCGGGTACCGTCTGTACGAATCACGTTCGAGGTATCCGAGCCGTAGAGCTTGAAGTGCTCATAGGGAACGAACCGTCGTCGGCCGGCGCGCACGTCGTCGAGGAGGGCGTCGATGGATTCCGTCAGCGCGTCCACCTGGCCGCTCAACCGCTTCAGAAGCGGGCTCAAATCGCTTCCATTGTTGGACGCTGTGCCGGCGGCTCGATGAGCTCGGTCTAGACGGATTGCCAACACCGAAAGTCGGTCGAATGCCATGGCAGGGCTCTCGGTCGAAAGGGTCGCTGTCGGCGACTGGACCAGCGCCCTGTCAATGACGACGTCGACGCGCTCGACTAGACCGTGGCGCTCCATATTCAGTCGATCGATCGATCGCTTGGCTGTTGCGACGGCGAAATCCTCCGCCTCGGGATCCCTAGTGAGGTCCTCGAGGTCCCACTGCGCCAGATTCGAGCGGAGAAGCTCGAGTAGCAACTGCACCAGTTCGTCTGGGTTGGGTGTGGTTGCGTTGGGTGTGGTTGCGTTGGGTGTGGTTGCGTTGGGTGTGGTTGCGTTGGGTGTGGTTG
>DASPVS010000023.1:0-7578 GCA_035622235.1 Acidimicrobiales bacterium
GTGGATCAGGTTTCGCCGTGCCTTCCTCGTGGGAATAGACGACGACGTCACAGATGTCCTTGAACCCGTAGCGGTCCTTCTCGCGCTCACGGGCGCCAACGAAGCTGTTGCTGAGGATTCCCGTCCGAAACTGGCGTCGAAGACTGATGAAGTAAGTGGCAAGCTCCTCATTGAGTGAACCGAGGTATTCCGACCACAAGTCCGCCATGAAGGCTCTAAGCTTCGCTTCGTCGAGTCCAAGAGCTTGCGCGGTACAGTGTTCGAGTTCTTCAAGAGACATTCGGCCAAGCGAGCCGTCGAGCCACATCTCATCTAGCCGATCGTTCAGTTCCACGAGGGTGATGCCAAGGGCAACGGCCCAACGCTTCTGCCAACCGGTTGCGGGCGTCATCTCGAGCACGCCTCCGATGTCGAACACCACAGCTTCGATGCTCACTGACACATGATGTCAGGGACCCTCTGGACCGCCCGCAAGGTGCGGTTGCGGTAATTGGCCCCGGATCGCCGACCCGCTCGCTATCTATACGCCTGAACGATCCAGCGCGGGTCGACTCTTCTGGAAGCACCGGGAGGGTGAGCGCACACCGGCATTTGTGCGCTGTACCGGTGAAGGTGTGTAACGGGACCTTGGGTTGTAGCTCGATGACGTCGCCGGAGTTCTAGAAATACCTGAGAGGCTCGCTGGACACGGGCCCGAAGTCTGGTACCGCTAGGTTTGACTGGGGCACCAGACAGTGGGTCGTGCCGACAGGGAACGCGGCCTCAGGGTCCCGACGCGTAGTAGATGGTGGCCGGAACATTGACGAGCCACGCAGCGAAAAGCGAGCCGCCGTAAGCTGCTAGGGCCGGACCGTATGCGTTTACACCAACTGACGCCGGGATATCCGAGGACCCGGACCATGAGATGCCGTTGGTGTCCGCGTACTCGATCCCCGTCGGGGTTGAGGAACCGAATGGCTGCCAGGCCCAATAGAGATCGCCACCCTGCACAGCGAGTGTCGGCCCGGAATGCACATCATCCGAGCCGAACGGGAGATTCGTGGGACCGAACCAGCTGATGCCGTCGAACTCGGAGTAGTCGAGGGAGTATTCGTTGGTGCCGACAGGCGTCGCCCAAGAGGCGAACAGATTCCCGCCAAAATCGGCCAGGGCGGGGCCGGTAGGGAAGTAGCCGGCGGCCTCTCCTCCGGGGATCGTCGCCTGGGACGTCCAGCTGGTCCCGTTAAAAGCCGAGTACCAGATGTGGTACGGGGACGACTGGCCGACCCAGGCCAGATAGAGGCTCCCGCCGTAAGAAGCAAGGCCCAGCTCGTTGTATTCCGTCGTCAGCGCGGAGGGCACCGCCGCCTGCTTGGTCCAACTCTTGCCGTTAAAAGCGGAGTACTAAATGTGGTAGGGGCTCGCGTGACCAATCCACACGGCGTAGAGATCGCTCCCGTACACGGCCAGGGATGGGGCGGCTGCGAAGTTTGACAGCGCGGCGGGAATCTTCTTCTGCTTGGTCCAGCTGGTCCCGTTAAAAGCCGAGTACCAGATGTGGTACGGGGACGATTTGCCCAACCAAGCCGCATAGAGATCGCCGTTGTAAGAGGCCAGCCCGAGCCCCTCGCCCTGGCTAAGCGCGCTGGGAATGCTGCCCGCTCCGCTCCAAGAGGCTCCCGCAGGCCGCGACCAGACGGTGAGGACGGTGAGCAGAGCCGCTACTGCCATAAGCATCCGAGTTGTGATCCCCGCTCTGCCTGGGGATCGATGACCGCTTCTCATCGTCAGTCGAGCCATGGGACCTCCGTTCACGACCAACCGCCCGCCAGTCCGCATAATGCGAACGGTATAAGAGCAACAGCGGACTGTCCAGGGCCTCGGTGAGCCCAGGGATACGGGAGGATTACCGGCGGGCGCCGTTTCCTCGGTGCAGCCTCTTAACGCGAGATCAGTGCAGCATTGCTCGGCGGCGTCGTTATATGCGAGCGGTGACGAACACTTGGAGCGCGGGTTCGGGACTAACTCCGAACAAGACGCTGACCCCCAACAAGGACTACTTCGTGTCCGTCAACGTAACGAGGATCGTTGCCGCATCCGGCATTGCAGGGCGGTTAGCTATGGGTCAGCTGGAGAAGACAAGGAGGTTGAACCCCTCCCCGAGCGGAGGCAGGGTGTCGTTCTCATTGAAGACGGCCTCCTCGCTCTTGCTCCCGTCGTAGTAGACACCGGTTTCGGTGTTGTTGAGGGCGGCACCTTTGCCGTCGGGGTTGTAGACCTGAGTGTTGAAGGTGACGTTGTTTGGTTGGCCGTTTGTCTTCTTGTTGCTGAAGAAGACGGAGTTGTGAGCACCGGACTCGTCGGCACTCGTCGCCTTTACGAGCATCGTCTTTCCACCATTTGACTCGGCCGAGCCGACCAAGACGTTGAAGGCGGCGCCAATGGGCAAGGCGGCCCCGTCCTCGTTGAAGATCCCCCATTCCTTGACCGCCGTGTCGTAAACGACGCCGACCGTGTGCGGGTTGTTCACTTCCTCCGGGGTGTAGTTCTGAGTGACCTGGATGACTGCCTTTGGCTTGCCGTTGGTGAGCGGCGAGTTGATCAAGGTGGTGTCACCGTTGACGATGTTCGAGTCCGTGGCGATCTGAACGAAGGCCGATGCGCTCGAGCTGGGGACGACGAGCACGTCGAAGGACTCGCCGACAGGCAGGTTGTTTTCGTCTTCTCGGAAGGCCACCCATTGATTAATCGGAGCGCCGAGGTACCCGATCCCTAGGGCGTACTGCTCGACGACGCAGCCGCACACGCCGTCCGGGGTGTACTGGGGGGTGACGAAGAGGAGCGCGTCCGGCTTGTCGTTGGAGGCGCTGTTGTTGATGAAAGCGTCCTGGCCAATGGTTTCCGCGGCATCGGCCGTGTAGACGAAGTGGGTGGCCTTGGTCACCTCCGGCTTGACTTTGCCAGCTGCTGTGCCGACCCCGGTCAACAGCACCATGGACAGAGGCACAACGAGAACCGTCGAGATGCGAAGAACACGGCGCATGGGACACCTCCCGCCTAATGAGGTGAAACTCATTGGGACGTTGGCATGTTCGTTGCCCGTTGTCAACTTTTGAATATTGGCTTGCGCAACGAAACACAAGCCGGCAAGCGACGGGTCGCCTATACAACTCGCAGCCTTGCCATGAGTGGCAGATCAGAGGGCGACCCGGAGAGCTTTCCGTCCTTTTCATAACGCCAGACCCCGCCACGCAAATCATCCTGTAAGTGCCTGTTTCATAGTGGGTGGAGCAGTTCCTCACGGGCACACGCACCGAGCATGAGATCGACCGAATCCTGGCGACCATCTTGTTCACCGACATCGTGGGCTCGACAGAGCGAGCAGCAGCACTCGGAGATCACGCTTGGCGAGATCTTCTGGATCTACACGACCGGGCCACTCGCCGTGAGATTGCGCGGTTCCGGGGTCGCGAGATAAAGGCCCTCGGTGACGGCTTTCTCGCCGCCTTCGACGGACCCGGGCGAGCCGTGCGCTGCGGACGCGCCGTCACGGAAGAGGCGCATCGGCTTGGCATCGAGGTCCGCTGCGGCGTGCATAGCGGCGAATGCGAAGTCCGCGGGAACGATCTGGCCGGAATCGCTGTCCACATCGGCGCTCGCATCGGCGGCCTTGCAAAACCGGGTGAGGTGCTCGTGTCGACAACCGTAAAGGACTTGGTAATCGGCTCCGGTATCTCGTTTGAGGACCGGGGCGTTCACTCCCTGAAAGGAGTCTCCTACCCCTGGCAACTCTATGGCGTAGCTAACGCATAGGGTGCCGGAGTCGCGCACTTCGGCGGGGCGGGCTGACCGCTCAGTAATGACACCGCGCTGAGCGATCCAGTGCGTTTGCCCCTATCGAGGGCCGGTCAGGACCAGTGCGGTCACCTCATATCACGCAAATGCGGTTCGCAGCACCAACTCTCCGACTCTCGATTGAGGCCCGATGCACTTCCGGAAGGGAACTTTGTTACGCGGAAACCACTGGGGACTGCCGCGGCCATCTCACCCTTGTGGCCCAGCCCAACTGCTCGAAGAGGCGGATCAGACGCGCAGACGGATCGATCATCCCCGGGCGCGCTCCATGACGGGCCCATGTTGGGTGGGCATGGTGGACGTTGTGCCAACTATCTCCGAGGGACACGATGGCTAGAGGCCACAAGTTCGTGCTTCGGTCCGAAGTCTCGTGGGAACGACGACCAAAAGTGTGACAGAGCGAATTTACTCCCCAGGTGATGTGGTGAAGGAAAGCCATCCGGACGAGCCCCGCCCACACGAGGGCCGTGATCGCACCCGTCGCAGTTCCTGCGAGGACATAGCCGATCGCGAACGGGAGAAGGAGGGAGGACAGCGCTAGAAGGGGAAAGAGGCGCCCGACGCGTTGGAGATCTCGGTCGCGAAGAAGATCGGGTGCGTAGCGCTGAGTGTTGGAGGCGTCTGAGACGAAGAGCCACCCAAAGTGAGAGAAAATGAGCCCACGCGCAAGGGCGAATCGGCGATCGCCGTAGCGATGTGGAGAATGTGGATCACCCACCTCGTCGCTGTACAAGTGGTGTCTCCGGTGGGTTGCCACCCAGCTCGTAACCGATCCTTCGATCGCCATGGAGCCGAGCACTGCCAGGACGATCTTGAGAAGGCGTCGAGGTCTGAAGCTCTTATGCGTGAAAAGCCGGTGGAAACCGATGGTGATTCCGAAGCCGGTGACGACGTAGAAAATGGCCCCCATCAAGACGTCCGACAGATTCACGGCATGCCCCCACAAAAGGGTGATTGTGATGCCGAGTACGAGCGCGGGCCCCGCTACTAATGCGACCGTCATCAACTTCTGGCGGAGGCAGATCCTTGGAACATCGGCGCCGTGAGGGTCGCGGGCTCCCAGTGGAGGCGGTTTTATTGTTGGAGCAGAAATCGAGTATTCTTCCATCGAGAAGGTGTCGGGGCGAGCTCTCCACCGGGGAGTCCTCTGAATTAAGGCGAGTAATGGGCTACCGAAGTTTTTCGCGCATCGTCGCGAGGGCCTCCAACCGTCTGGCCATTTTCTCCTGATCGTCTGCGTCGCGTGTCCGAATCCGAGTTTCGAGCTCGTCGAGACGAACAGATTCACGATCGGTGAGCCGGACCCTTTCATCACCGTCACGCTGTCGTAACGCACGGAGAAAGGCAGCCTGGGCATCGACGGAGCGCTTGAAACCGAGGCTTCGGGCCACTGCGGCATAGGTACTCCCAGAGTCACGAAGGGCGAGAGCCTCTTCGTCGGAACCGCGGCCCGGTCGCGACCACTGCCTAGAGCTCGGACGTTCTCTGCGCTCCTCGAAGCCCTGGGGCTCTCGATCGCCCGCTCGCCTAGGCAGGACGCACCGACTTTGCCTGGACACGTCTGTTTCCCTGTTCGGGATCGAAGCGGACGAAGACTCCCGGAGTGCCGTCGTCCGGAGCCAAAAACCCGTAGCTCTTCGACGCGTTGAACCATTTCACGGTGCCTTTGTGCACGATACTGCCTCGTTTCTACACCCGATCATCGCAGGAGACCCGTATGTCAACCGGAACGACGAACGGCCTGCGTGTTTCGCCGAGCGCCGACCCAGAGCATATCGGAATGTCGCCCACGAAACAGGTCACCGTCGCATCCCACAAATCTGAAACGAAATGCTGCCTGCGAGACCCTTTGAGGGCGGCCGGTCGCACCGTTGGACGTCAACACAGTCACGGACTGCTCGGAAACACGACGGGTCGAAGGTGCGTTGGCCCGCATTCTCAACCGAGGGTTTATC
Organism: Acidimicrobiales bacterium; assembly: GCA_035622235.1. Lineage (GTDB taxonomy): Bacteria > Actinomycetota > Acidimicrobiia > Acidimicrobiales > UBA8190 > DASPVS01. The sequence continues at coordinate 5,790 of DASPVS010000023.1, forward strand.
TCAGCCCTAGAGAATGCGGTCGTGTCGTAGACTTTTCAAGAAACGCATCAATGACCTACGACGGTGTTCTGGCGGTGAGAACAGACGCACGATGGGACGAGGTTCATAGAATCGCGGGGGAAAGTTAACACAATGGAGAGTTTGTCGAGATTGTCCTGGAAGGCTCGAGGTACCGGGAGCATCAGCAGGGCGGAAGTTGGCCAAACCCTCCGCGGTTATCGAATCTCGAAGAAGAACCGGAGTCCCTTCCTATCGCCAGCACCTGAAGAAGAAACCCCGGTGGTCACTTGGATCAGCTTCGACGGAGACACGTACTGGGTCGGACTCTCAACCGCCGACGGGTGGCCCCGTACGATTCGAGTTACTCAAAACGATGTAGAAGGCGCGAAGTCGATTCCCGAGGACGACGACATCTAGTAGCGACCGACTTGATTCGCTGTTGCCGATGCGTTGACTTGCTCATCCAGTACATGTAGAAGCACCCGGCGCCATGTGAGAAGGGACGGCTGGCGGGTGAGCGCCCTGACACAACATCGCGAAGTCATCTGGCGTTCTTGGACGAGCACAGCGACCTTCGCGTAACCCTCTAGCAGTGGAGCGCGGTCGCAAGCAGTCAACGGCCGGACATTGCGGCGGGTCGCGAGTCGACAGCCATTTGTACAAAGCCCACTTCCCGGCAGCGCCCGTCCCGGCAGAAATCCCGCACCTGAGCGCGGCTCCAGCTTCGCATGTGCACGGGGGTGTGTCTCGGGGCTGCTCTCGCGGACCGCACCTGAGACCCCCCGCATCCGCTTGCCGCTGGCAGTGAGCGAACGTTACCTAGCGTCGTAATCGCTCCTCGACTCGGACGTCCGAGGTGACCCGAGTCAAGCCGGTAGGGGAAAGAAGGGAGTCTCGGGGCAAGTTCTAGCCGGCGTTCCGAATCGTCCGCACTCATCAGGTTGGTCATGGGATACTCCGCTAAGCGCCTGGGGGTACGGCTCGAATCCATGAGGCGACGAGGGAGTCCGTCCGGCGGGCATTCGGCCCCTCGCGCTGCCCCCGGGGATCCCTCGATGCGGTCCACCTTTGTCACCGTTAGCGAATCCGGTCGCGAAAAGATGTTTTGATGAAGATCTCACAGCCTGAGATCGAGAGTTTCACGCGGCAGGTCTTCTACGAGGTCGCGGCTCACAACCTCGGGGTCTGGGAAGTGCTGTGGGCCGCGAACTCCCGCTTCCCCTCAGCCTCGGTAAGCGATCGCGTGGAGGTGGCTCAACGTGTCGTACGGGGCCTTACGAGCTGTGGCGTCGTGAAGCTTTACCCCGGCGAGAAGTGGCCGAGCCACGAGGTCGATTCAAAACCGGTCAAGGACGTTGAGAAGGTCCTTCGAGATCGCTCGTCCTGGTCCGTCGAAGGAGACCTGTATTGGCTCTGCAAGACTGCTTCACTCCTCCTCTGATTCACTGTTCAGTAACTCTTCCTCCTTCCGCCGGTGGCAGGCGCAGGCACAATAAGGAAGTCGGCGAGCGAAACAGTGCTCGTGGCGACCACTGCGGCAGTCCGCGGAGATGAAGGGCTCCGACATGAAGGTTGCATGTTAGGAGGGTCCCAGGCGTTACTTGTGAGTACGTCCAAGGTGCAAATCGGCCGCCACGGACATAGCGTCTGTTGCGCGTGAGACTCGGTTGACCCAGGGGGCTTGAGTCTCGCGGCCAGGGGCGAGCCGGGGTCCCGGGTCGCGATAGGGCGCGCCCCCGGCACCCTTGCTTAGCGCGAGACTCCTTACCTTCTGGGACGATCCGCTGTG
>DASPVS010000024.1:0-3588 GCA_035622235.1 Acidimicrobiales bacterium
CATCGATCCCAGCCAGGCGCAGGCGAACCTTCAGTCGGCTCAGGCCGCCCTCGCGAGTGCAGAGGAGACGCTGTCCGAAGCTCAGTCCGGCGGTAGCGCCGCACAGGTTGACCAGAGTCAGGCAGCACTGGTCCTTGCTCAGCAGCAACTCGCTACGGATCAGAACCAGCTCGCGAGCGACCAGTCGTCGCTGCAGACCGCACAGGCCCAGTACTCGGCAGACGCGGCGCTCGGCTGTCCCGCGGCTTCGAGCAGCAACGTCTCCAGCTCTTCGGGCGGTGGGTCTGCGGGCAGTTCGGGCTCAGGTGCTTCGGGCTCGAGTGGGTCCCAGGGCGCGGTGACCGACAACACCTCGGACCCGCCTCCGACCGCGACCACTACTTCAGCCACCAACATCGGTGACACCTCGGTCACTTTCAACGGCTCTGTGAATCCCGGGGGAGCAGCCACTACGTATTTCTTCCAATACGGAACGTCTGATTCGTACGGCTTCTCGACGGCATCCGGTTCTGCGGGTGGCGGCTCCGCTCCCGTGTCTGTGTCGCAAACCGTAGGCGGTTTGACACCCGACACCTCCTATCTTTTCAGGCTCGTTGCGGACAACGCAGCAGGGACGTCCACAGGTTTCGGTCAAGTCGTCACCACGGCACAGAGCTCGTGCGTCGTACAGCAGCAAACGATCACTACGGACGAGCAAACGGTCGGACGCGACCAGAGCACCGTGAGTGCTGAGCAGCTGACCGTCTCATCGGACGAGGCCGGCGAGACGGTTCAGCCCGCAACCCTGGCCCAAGACCAAGCAACGGTTGCACAAGACGAGGAGACAGTCAGCACCGATACGACGGCACTGAACGATACGAGTTTGGTCGCGCCCATAAGCGGGACGATCACAGCAGTGAACGATCAAGTAGGCGACGAGGTGAGCGGCTCGGGCACCTCCACCTCGACGGCTTCCAGTTCGGGATCCTCCGGGAGCTCGGGTTCGTCGGCTAGCTCGGGATCGTCGACTAGCTCCGGTTCGTCGGGTTTCTCCAGTTCGGGATCCTCCGGGAGCTCGGGTTCGTCGGGGACCTCCGGTTCGTCGGGGACCTCCGGATCCTCCGGCGTCGGGAGTTCTGGATCGTCAGGCAGCTCTGGTTCCTCGGGCGGCTCGGGATCGTCGTCGAATCCGTTCATAACGATCGAGAGCCTGGGAAGCCTCGAGGTCGTCGCGAACTTCGCCGAGGCTGACGCGACAAAGATCGCCGTGGGTCAACCTGCCACCATCAGCCTCGCCGCCCTGCCGAACACAGAGGTCACGGGTGTCGTGACCGCGGTCGCCCCGACTTCGACCGTAGTGAGCAACGTCGTCACGTACCCGGTGACGGTCGCGCTCTTAAATCCGCCTTCTGATGTGAAAGACGGAATGACGGCGGAAATAAGTGTGATCGTCCAAACTGCGAGCGGCGTTCTCGAACTACCCAACGCTGCGATCACGACCGTGGGGACACGTTCGACGGTTACGGTGCTGTCGCACGGGCAACGAGTTCCGACGCGTTTGACGGTCGGCTTGATCGGCAACTCCAGCACCCAGATCCTGGCCGGGCTCAGCGAAGGTGACATCGTCGTCGAGCCCACCGCGACGGTGAGCGGAGTTGGAACGGGCACGGGAACCACGAGCGGATCCGGTGCCTCCACGTTGGGTGGAGGCGGACTCGGGGGCGGCGGCGGTGGTGGATTCGGTGGAGGAGGATTCGGCGGGTTCGGGGGCGGCGCCGTGGCCGGGGCCGTGGGGGTCCCGTGACCGCGATCGCCGGGGTCATGGGTTGTCCCATGACAGTGCTTGCCGGCGCCATGGGGGTCGTCCTGTGACCGCGATCGCAGACGCCGGTGGTCGGGTCCTCGAAGTCGGCTCCCCCCTGACCGACCGGTCGAAGAGCCCTGTGATCGCGCTCGCCAACGTGGTGAAGCGCTACGGCATGGGTGACGTCGACGTGTACGCGGTTCGCGGAGTGACTTTGAAGGTCGAGCGCGGGGAGTTCGTTGCCGTAATGGGCGCGTCAGGCTCGGGTAAGTCGACACTCATGAACATCATCGGCTGTCTCGATGTGCCGACGAGCGGTCACTACGTGCTCGACGGTGTGAACATACGTCACCTCGACGATCGTGGACTTTCGCGCATCCGGAATCGCAAGATCGGTTTCGTCTTTCAGAGCTTCAACCTCTTGGCCCGCATGACCGCCGTTCAGAACGTGGAACTTCCCCTGGCATACGCCGGATTCAAACCGAAGGAACGTCGTAAGCGAGCGTTCGCAGCGCTTGAAGCGGTCGGACTCGGAGACCGGGCGGGGCACTTCCCGAGCGAGATGTCCGGTGGCCAACAGCAAAGGGCCGCAGTGGCGCGAGCCATCGTCACGAATCCGTCCCTCATTCTGGCCGACGAGCCGACGGGCAACCTCGATACGACTTCCGGACGCGACGTCATGTCTGTGTTCGCAGCTCTTCACGCTCAGGGAAGGACGGTCGTCGTCATCACCCATGAGCCAGACATCGCGGCCTACGCGACACGCGTGGTCCGCCTCAGCGACGGGCAGATCACCGACGACTACTCCCAAGACTCCGGGGATGGTGCACGCTCGGAGCGTCCAGGCTCTTGGCCGCGGACGCCAATCGAAGGCGGTTCTCCTTGAACTTCGGTGACAACTTCGTGATGGCGTTACGCGGTATCAGCTCCAACTGGCTGCGTTCGCTCTTGACCATGCTGGGTGTTCTCATCGGCGTGGCCGCGGTCATCGTGCTGATCGCAGTCGGAACCGGGTCATCTCAAGCGGTAGAGGCGCGAATCGAACGACTCGGGACCAACACACTGACCGTACTCAACACCGGTCGTTTCGGATTCGGGCGCGCCACAACGGGAACTCAGACTCGTGCGGCGACGCTCACTTCCGCCGACGTCAGCCTCATCTCGAATCACGACAACGCGCCCGACGTTCAGTCGGTTTCACCTGTCATAACGACAAGCGAGACCGCGACATACAGCGGAGCCACTTATTCGACGTCCGTGGTCGGATCCACCCCGTCGTATCTGACGGCTGCTGACTATACGGTTTCGGCGGGTAGTCCGATCACGTCGACCGATGTGACCAACCACGCGCAGGTCGTCGACATAGGTGCGGATGTCGCGAGCAACCTCTTTGCCACAGGGTCTGACCCCATCGGACAACAGATCCAACTAGGTTCGGCGCAATTCCAAGTCGTCGGGTTGTTGGCAGCGAAGGGTTCGAGCGGGCTGACGAACCAGGACGCGGTCGCGATCGCTCCTTATACAGCGGTCCAGGACCAACTCACCGGCGAATCGCAGTCGTTCTCGGAGCTGCTCGTGCAAGGAAACTCTCAGAGCACGCTGGGGCTCGCACAGAACGAGGTGGAGGACATTCTCGCAGCCCAAAACGATACGACGGTCGCGAATCTTCCGTTCAGGATCCTCAACGAGGCGACGCTGTTGTCGACCGCAGCGTCGACCACGAGCACGTTCACTGCACTGCTCGGTTGGGTCGCGGCGGTGTCCTTGCTGGTGGGCGCAATCGGGGTTATGAACATCATGCTGGT
>DASPVS010000025.1:0-2969 GCA_035622235.1 Acidimicrobiales bacterium
ATCGTCTACGGCACCCCCGGGAGCCACCCCGTATCCACCGAGATCAAGTCCTGCGCAAAACCCCCGACCAGCGCCCGTGAGGATGACCACCCTGCACGCATCGTCGCCGTCGATCGCGTCGAGAGCGTCGTGTAGCTCTGATACGAGCTCCGAAGTCATCGCGTTGAGCTTCTCGGGCCGGCTCATCGTGAGCCGGGTGATCCCGGGACGTACCTCATCGATCAGAAGGGTGGGCGAGTCGGACACGCGTGGGATTTAATCAGGGACATGAACCTCGCGCGGATGGACCCGGTCGAGTTCCACCGAAACGAAGCACCGCCGCTTCTCACAGGAGACCGAGGCGAGCTCGCCGGCGTCTGCGCGCGAGGGCTCGGGAGTCTGGTCTTGGCGGTCGGCGGATCGACCTGGACCTATCGCGAGCTGAACGGGCGGCTCGCGATCGAAGAGGGGCCTCGCGACGACGCCAGAGTCTGGGTTTCCATGGAACCCGACGCCTGGTCGGACTTGGCGCTTTCCATGCGAACGTGCATCAGCTTGCAGCTCGCAGGCGAGCTCTCATTGAACCGTGGAAGCTTCGGTCAACTCTCTCGGTGGGAGGGCGTCCTCCGCGCCCTTCACCTCGGGATCCCCTCGTACGATCCAGAACGCGTGCAGTTACGTAGCAGCGACGGAACACCCCTCGATCTCGCGCGCGTCTTCTCGTTCGACGAGTTGACCAAAAAAGAGAAAACGTCCGAGTTGGCCGAGGCGGCCGAGGCGGCCGAGGCGGCCGAGTTTCTGCACGCCGCCGGGTATCTACACGTACGTGGAGTGTTCGATCCCCATGAGATGGAACGACTCGCCGAGGAAACGAATCGGATCGAGGACGAAGTCGACAATCGCGACCCGTTCACTTGGTGGGCGGACCGAGCCGATGGAGAGCGTGTTCTCTGCCGCGTCATCTACGCGGACCGCAAGAGTGCACTGATCGGCGAGCTCGCCGACGATCCGCGGCTGTTGAGCCTCGCGGCACTGCTCGGAAGTCCCGTCGCGGCTCTGAACGACCGGATGGACGGGCCGACGTTGGTATTGAAGCCGGCGGGTCAACTGGTAGGGCTCGCCAACCTTCCCTGGCATCAGGACTGCGGACTGGGCGGCCACCCGGTGATCTGCCCTTCGGTCGCGATCGGTATACAGATCACAGGATCATCGCCGGAAACGGGCTACTTGGAGGTGGTCGCAGGCTCGCAGGGTCAGTGGATCCTCAACGACCTCGACGAGAAGTCGATGACCGGTTGGCCGCGAGTCGACATCCTGACCGAACCCGGTGACGTCACCGTTCACATCCAAGACGTCGTCCACCGTTCACCTGCGCCAACGGGAGCTGGCGGCAGAAAGACCCTCTATCTCTCCTACTACCCTCCGGACCTGGTGGATCACATCGGTCCGGGTCAGGCAGTGAACGACCTCATCCGAGGGCGCCAGAGCCAGGCGGACGCAATCCGCGCCGGTTGAGAACGCTCTCGAGAAGCTCAGGACACGGCGTCCGTCACCGACTCGAACTCCGCGTCCGACAACTCGACAAATGCCGATTCGAGATCCTCTTCGAGGTGGGCGACACTGGAGGTTCCAGGTATCGGGAGCATGCAGGGGGAGCGCCGCAACAGCCAGGCCAAGGCGATCTGCGACGGAGTCACGTCGTGACGAGCGGCGAGACCTGCAAGCGGCCCACCGGGTTCGGCCAGCTGTCCGGTCGCCAGGGGGAACCACGGAATGAAACCCATGCCGCTGATCTCTGCTTGATCGAGAACCGGTTCCGACGCTCGATCCGAGACGTTGTAGCGGTTCTGAACCGATGCGATCACCGCCACCTTCCTGGCTCTTTCGAGCTGGTCCACGTCGACGTTCGACAGACCTACGTGCGCGATCTTCCCTTCGTCCTGCAAGAGCTTCAGCTCGCCGACAGACTCCTCCAACGGAACCTTCGGGTCCACGCGATGCAGTTGGAACAGCTTGATCTGTTCGAGACCCAGATTGCGGAGGCTCATCTCCGCTTGTTGACGGAGATATTCGGGACGCCCGACAGGGCGCCAGACGTTGGGTCCCGATCTTGTGAGACCGGCCTTCGTGGCGATCACGAGGTCTTCCGGGTACGGGTAAAGCGCCTTTCTGATCAGTTGCTCTGCCACCACCGGTCCGTACGAGTCCGCCGTGTCGATGAGGTTGACGCCGAGCTCGACCGCCCGGCGCAGGACTCTTACCGCTTCTTGGGGATCCTTCGGATCTCCCCACACTCCAGGACCTGTGAGCCGCATCGACCCGAAGCCGAGGCGCGTGACCGGCAGAACACCTGAAAGAAGGAACTCTCCCGAAGCTTTTGCGGGTTGGCTCGCTTCAACTTTCATTCGGACCCTCCCGAGAACGTGGGCGTCGGTTCTCCGTCTCTCTTCCGCTCCAGTTTGGTCTTTTTGGCTCTACGGTCAAACGGCCGGCGATGCGCTAATAGGGCCAGCTCAACCGCCACCCGGTCGGCGCACCGTCACAGTGCCGGGCGAGGCCAAGGGTCAGCCCGGGGGCTTGGGTTTCGACGGGGCGGGTGGTTCGAGGAACGATTCGATCGCGGCCGCGATACCGGTCGCAATGGCCGATTGGCCGCGGCTGCTGGCTGCGACCGACGCCTCGAAGGGATCGGTCAGGAACAACGGTTCCACCACTGCCCCAGGCATCTGGCTCGGTGTAGTGAAATACCCCGCCATCGCAGGCCCCAAGAGGAGAAGGTGACCGTAGGCGGCGGCGTCGATGGCAAGTGACGAAGTATCCGAGCTTTGTACGAGAGAGCCTTCCGATGCGTCTGAGGTCACCCCGGCATTCGGAATCGCCCAACCTTGGCTGTTCATAGCGGCGAGCACATCAAATTGGACCAAGTTGGCGAGCCGTTCGTTCGCCGCCGCGAAGGGCCGTACGGTGTCGTATGTCGTGAGACTGCCGGC
>DASPVS010000026.1:0-7842 GCA_035622235.1 Acidimicrobiales bacterium
GGATATCGAGCGCGAGATCATCTGAGAAGACGGCGGTTCCCCATGCGCCCACGCTTTGTCATCGGCGGTCCCGGTCGTGACGTTTAGGCGTCCGGGTCGTGCCGAAGTTCGATGGTTTCTGGTGTAGATAGCGAGGTGGCCCCTGAGATCATGGAGCCGTGGTCCTTCCTGACGATCTACCGACGCCTTTGGTGGAGTTGTTCCAGGACCTCACCCACCGTGGCTACAGCCAGGCGCACATGGACCACCGGCGGCCCGAAGATCAAGACGGTGTCCGCTTCGTCCGCGGAGACGGAGCAGTGCGTGCGTCCCGCCGAGGGAGTGCGTGGGTCCTGGAACTCACCAGTCCGCTTTGGGGTTCCGGCTGGGTAGACGCAGCAGTGGTTCGGTCGGCTCTCGACCACACCTCAGTGGCAGGGCCTGATGATCTCGTGGCCCTTTCCGACTTCATTCGCCAAGAGATCGACGGGCGTCTCACGGGTCCTCCGGATCTGGAAATGCAGGACGATCTTGATCGCCTCAATGGTCTGCGCCGGACGGCCGAGCGGGGACTGATCCCGTAGGTAGCGCATAGGTGCCGAACTCGCGCACCCAGTAGCGGTGCGCGAGTTGCCACTTAGGCTTCCGCTATCGGCCCGCGTCACCCCGAACCGGCGACGAATGCGGTCACGATGTAGCTCGCGTGACGGTCCAGATTGTCCTTGGCCCGGTCGTAGCGAGTTGTGGTCCTCGGATCAGCATGACGGGCTGCGATCTGTACGTCTCGAAGTGCGACACCGGCATCTAGCGCAGCGGTGATGAAGCTGTGACGAAGCGAATGAGGCGATATGTGCTTGGTGATCCCGGCTCGCTTCGCTAGTCGCTGCACGATCCTCGTCGCCGCGTGACGGTTCAGGCGGGTACCAGCTTTCGAGAGAAGTACCGGTCCGCTCTGGCGCTCGCGGGCAGCAGCGTCGAGGGCTCTCGCCACACGAGGTGGAAGTGGGATAAGAGCGAGCTTGGATCCCTTTCCCATGACACGGACCGTCCGATGTCCCCGTTCGGTCGACAGATCCTCGATGTGGATCGAGCACGCCTCTGAGACCCGAAGTCCGAGGAGCCCGAGCAGACAGGCAAGAGCGTGGTCCACCGGCCCTCCGGCAGCGCCTTGGGCTACGAACGCACTGAGCTCGATTCGATCGAGCCCGAGGGTGGTGGATTCGCTGTGGATCCGAGGACGCCTTACGTGCTCCGCCGGCGAGTGCTCGATCACACCGTCGACTACCGCTATGGAGTAAAAGCCCGTGACCGTTGACAGACGGCGTCCGATCGTGGATCGCGCGAGTCCCGACTCCTCCATCGACCTCGCCCAGAGCTCGAGGTGCGCTCGACACACGTCAAAGGCTCGAAGCCCGAGCGAGTCGCACCAGGCGAAGAACTCACGGAGGTCGCTCGCATAGCTCGTGCGAGTCGTCTCCGGATACCGGGCCAGGAAACCCGCGACTGCTGTTCGCGCCTCGTCGAAGAGCGGAGCTGAGTTTGTGGTGATCGTCATGGGAACCTCCTCTGAGTAGACGGAGATTCCAAGTTGTTCCAGCGACGAGCAGACGTCCTCAGATCGGGCCGCCGAGCGTTACAGAGCGCCTTGCGCGTTGGCTCCACCTGGTGGGACAGGTGCGCGACTCCGGCATCCCTGACGGAGCGGGGCCGTGTCAAGACCTGGAGGAGATTTTTTTCTCCAGAACAGGCCGTGAATGTGGCCGACGTCGTAAATAGAGGCGCGCGTCGGCGACGAGCCGAGGTCAAGGCTCGCAACGCGACCGATGGCTTGGCCTTGACGTCGGCGAGGAGTTGCGCAGACTCAGGAAAAGACGTCGGGGTTATCTCGTGGTGGGTCCTCCTGGTGGGTGGATGTCGCCAGCGATCCTCACCAAAGTTCCTCTCTGATCGTGAGAGGGGCAGCCTGTGTTCGGCTGCCGGGCATCCCTTCGCCGAGTGTTGTCACCGAGCATGGTGGGATCCGACAACGACCGGACGGGCTCAAGCACATCCTCGGCTTCGCGTGTGTTGGAGCCATGCCGAATAACGAACACGCGTCCGGTCGTGCCGGAGGCTTCTCACGCCGCCTCTTTCGAGACAGAGCGGATCTCTCCGTCTCTGAGCCCGTAGTAGACGAGGGTGAGCACTTGGCGCGCGACAGCCACATGGGCTTTTGCGCCGCCACGGCGTTTGGCAATGCGGGAGTAGTTCGAGCGGATCTTCTCGGTCCCCCGTCCTTTGGCGGTAGCTTCTATGGCCGCCCAACGAACGAGCCGAGACCCCATCTTGGTTATCCGACCCCGGACCACTTTCACGTCCGACTCCCGATGTTTAGGAGTGAGCCCCGCCCAAGAGCAGAGACCTTCAGCAGAAGCAAAGCGACCGACGTCTCCTATCTCGGCTACGAAGATGGCGCCCAACACCCTTCCGATGCCTGGTATCTGCTGGACGGTGTTGTAGCCCGGGTCGTCCTTCAAAAGAATGTGGATGTCTCTCTCTGTGATCATGACCTCTCGGTCATAGAGGTCGATCAGGTCCCGCAAAGAGCCGATGCGGCTCGAATACGCGTCGGGCAGTACGAGCGAATCGAGCTGTGCGTTTCCACCGGGACCGAACATGTCATAACGGCTCGGCAACACCCCGTTCTTCGCCATCACCGAGTGCACTTGGGCTTTGAGCCCGCTTCTGAGTCTCACGAGCTTTGCCCTGTAGCGGACCATCTCACGCAGTTCACGGATGTGTCTCGGCGGGATCCAGGCTTCTGGGAGCTCACCGAGCCGCAGCAGTTTCACGAGCTCGAGCGCGTCGCGCTCGTCGTTCTTCACCCGGCGGTTCTCCCAGCGAAGACCAGAAGGGTGAGCCAGGTGGATAGAAGCACCCATCTCCTCTAGGAGGTCGACGAGCCAGTAGTAGCCGAAGGTCGCTTCGAGAACGACCTCTGGTCCTGGGCCGGCCTCCTTTATCGCCCCAGCGATGAGCTCTGGGCTGTTCTCCAGGCGGTAGGTGGCGAGCTTCTCGCCTTTCGCACTCACCCGAACGATGACCGAGCGCCTGCGGTGCAGGTCGATTCCGACGTACTCTTTCTTGGACACGATCGGTCCTCCCTTCCTTTGCTTTGGTTTCCCAACCGCGAGTGTGTCTGCACTCGCTTTCGCATTGGAAGAGGAGGACCGACGTTTTCTCGGGGCAGCAGTCTTCGCCATAGAAGGCCTCGGTCTGCTCGAACTGGCTGTCGAGTCCGTCGCACAACGTCAAACCCGTCAGCGGGAGCGGAGGCCCCGCTCCGTCATCCCATCACTTCCAGGATGCCCCGGACGAATGCCCTACTCCGGCTCCCCAAGGATTCTGTCGATGTCCCATTGATGATGGAAGGAGTCGTGCGCTATGCCCCGCGCTACATCGTCGAGGTCCATGTCGCCGCGTTCGCGATGGATAACAACGACTCCCTCGCGTGACACTCCGGAAACAGCGACCTGCCAGTCCCCGCAGGAACGACCCAGGGTCCAGAGGGCGGCGGCAAGCGGTACATCGGGATATGAGCGTGCCGTTGCAAGGAGGTTCTCGTCGTATGCCCCGACAATCTTCGTACCTGCCGACGATCCGGCAAGGCGTTCCGCCCAGATCCGGAGGTTGTCGGCGACGTGGCAGACATAGGAGCCCACCGACCACGAGAGATCAGGGTGGCGCTCGTTGCCGTTGGCGCCAGCGAGAAGCGCCGAGAATTCCTCTGGGACTCTGGCGATGAAAGCGAGCGAGTCGTCGAGCCCGGTCGAAAACGCAAACGAGCACTCTCGGCACGGGTCGCCGTAGAGCGCCCCTGCCCAGCGGTCCATGGTGGGACTATCGCAGGTCCGCGAGATGGTTGCATCGCGCTGCCTCCGCTAATACCGCGCAGATCCCGTTACCGACTCCAGCACTTGGAGGTCGGGCTAGATCGAGTCCAATGGCCAGTTAACCTTCCGCCTTCCACACCGGCACTGGCGAGTACGGCGCTGTGACTCCTCTCGGTCAGGATGTTGTTTCGCCGCTGGGTTCATGAGGAAGGCGGCATGGACCACGACCACGTTTAGTGGATGGCCCCTCGCGCCGCGGATCATCGGATTATTGTGCTGAAATTGCCGGCCAGATAGCTTGTGAGGAGTTCAAAAGCGAGGCGGTCATGAGTGTTCGCAGGCACGGATGGGTGACGCCGCTCAGTATCCGAAGGCAAGGAGGGCGTGGTCCCGTGCTCAATTGGCCGCCCTGGTTCAGGGCCGGCCGGTCGCTTTCAGCTGCGGTCGTCGTGACGGCGACGAGCCTCGCGGGCATGGTGGTTCTGGGAGGACTCCAATCGACGCCCGCACGTGCTACGACCGATCTAGAGGGTGTGGATGTCTTCTCGGGATCGGGAACAATCAACTGGGGAGAGGTGGCCAGCGCCGGCTATTCGTTTGGATACGCCCGAGCGACGGAAGGTAACTACCTCCAGGACACCGAGTTTCAAACCAATTGGACCGGCATGGCGACGGCAAAGGTGAAGCCGGGGGCGTACTTGACGGTCGACCCGTCCGTCGCTGGTGTCTCACAGGCTAACTACTTCTTCAATCTCGTCGGTCCCGACTACAGAACTGGGGACCTGCTTCCTGCCGTCGATACGACCCTCATCGGCGAAGATTTGGAACCGAACTGCGGCAGCGAGCCCTTTCCAGTCAAGTGCGTCAGCCAGGCAACGGCCCTGTCGGTGCTCAATGCAGTGGTCGCGACCCTAAAGAGCGAGTTCGGTGCCTCTCCGGTTATCTACACCTACACGAGCCTTTGGAACGGACTCCTCGGGGATCCAGCTGGTTACGGCGCAAATCCCCTCTGGGATGTCCAACTCGGATCGAATCCCCCAACGTCGACGAGCCTCCCGGCCAGCAACTGGTACGGCAACAGCTGGGCGCTCTGGCAGTACTCGGAATCCGGCACCGTTTCCGGCATCCCGATGGCCACCGATCTTGACCAGGCGAATGGGACCATCCTGCCCACTCTTGCCAATTTCCCCCTCTCCATCACCACCACCTCACTTCCCGATGGCCAGGTTGGTGACATGTATTCCTACGCGCTCGCAGCGGTGGGTGGGAATCCCCCTTACACCTGGAAGCTCGTGAAGGGCTCAGGCAAGTTGCCCGACGGACTCAAGCTCAGCAAGACCGGCGTCATCTCTGGGACGCCGAAACAATCCGGATCTTCGACCTTCATCATCGAAGCCCTCGACACGAAGACGAAGACCAAACCAAAGACCCAGAACACGACGACGGCGAGCTTCACAATCACGGTTGCGCCTGCGGCTTAGCGCCGAGCCCGACAGTCATGCTTCGGATGCCGTCCGAAGGGGTTGCTCCCCGCTCTGGGAGGAGTGCCGTCTCGAGTGTCAGACGCAGCACTCGCCGGATCGCGGAACGGCGCACGCAAGACCATCCGGATCGCTTCCGGTCGGACGAGCGGCCAGGCTGACTATGGCAAGCGTCGTTGATCACCACGACGTAACCGTCCGACTCTGCCGGAGGGCGCGTACCTTCGTGCTCAGGCCGGGGAAGCTCAAACCGCGCGGGATCGCCCCACTGTGGTTACCGGGCGGCTCCTGCAAACAACCAACCGCTCTCCTCCGGCACATACAGCCCGGTTCACTTTCGGTACTTAGTAGCGCTTTTCCGGATGGTCCCCGTGAGATGCGAAGAGCCTCATGGGGCGCTCCCATTTAGCACGTACGTGCTCGGTGTCCCCGATGGCGCGGTACGAAGGTCGAGATCCGTCAGTGTGAGAGAGGCAATTGAACCGGGAATGCTCTTGTTCCAGACCTGAGGAAACCCCAGAACGTTTCGACTACCCGTTGGCGACCAACCGGTGGTGAGTGCACGATCCGTGTAAAACGTGAAAACGGATTGGGGCGACGCCAGACTGTCGAACCTCAACGTGACCGCCGGACCATGCCAACCTCCTCCCTCGAAGACCGACTGCATGTAGCGGGCAGCAGTGAGCCGCAGAGCGCCCTCGGCGTGGGCGTTGGGGGGAAGGAGCTGAAAAATGGGGTCGCGTGCTAGGAGGTGCAGCTTCTTGTTGCCTGGATCCCCTCCGGGTGCAGCGCTTGATCCGGCACAACCGCTGAGGAGCGCGAGAGCGACCATAGCGATGGCTGCACCAGGTATTGCCGATATCCCGAGGAATGTCGGGCGACAGGTGCGTTTGCGGGACCGACAACGAAACCGTGAAGTCATGCGGGCCGCCTGACGAGAGACCCAGGCCCGTGCCTGATGACGGCTTTGGTCTCCAGTGCCATCCCGTACATCATCGGTTGTAAGGAAATGGGACTAAAGTCCCGGCAACTGGTTAGCTACTTGCTAACCCCACCCGTCCGATGCTCCTATGGATGTCAAGTGGTGTGAGGTACTTGCGGCGGCAGTCCAGTGATGAGCCACTCGATCGAGGGCAGGCTCTTATTAAGCCAGGTTGAGTACCACACGATGAGATCCGGGGCATCGATCGGCAGATCGAGCGAATGACAATCCGAACGGACGTCAGCAAATGCCTGGGCCAGACCGATACCCCGGAAACCTAGGGTCGCGGTAGGTACCTGTAGACCTCCCGCGCTACGTAGCGCTTTAGAACCCTGATCACCTCACGCTTCGAAAGGCCTCCTTTCGTTCTGCGCTCCACGTACTCGCGCGTTCGCGGTTCGAGCGCCATGCGAGTCATAACGATGCGCCAGAGCGCTTGATTCGCCTGACGATCCCCGCCGCGGCTTAGACGGTGCCTGTTTGTCTTGCCCGAAGACGCTGGAAGGGGTGCAACGCCGCATAAACGAGCGAACGCAGCCTCCGAACGCAGGCGTTCGGGGTTGTCGCCAGCGGTGGTGAGCAACACCGCAGCACTGTCCACTCCGACGCCGTAGACCTTGAGAAGCTCGGGCGCGACACTGACGACGAGTTGTTCGAGCAGTTCGTCGAGGCGAGCAACCTCTTCTTCGAGCGCGAGCACCCGACGACCCAAGGTGGACAAGGCCACACTTGTGGCGAACTCCACCGGATCCCCGCGTCGCGGTCGAAGTCGAGCGGCATTTCCTGCCAAGGTGTCCGAGGACAAATCCCTCAGACGCGTCCGCAGCCGGTCAGGTCCGGTCAGGGTCAGATTGCGGATCTGGACAAGAGCTCGAATGCGCGCCACCCGAGCCGAGCGCTTGGCCACTAGCAGTACCCGGATCGCCTCGACCTCCCCGTCGCGGCCCTTCGCCGTCGCTTTCGCCCTTCCCGACAGAGCCGCCCTCGCTGCTTCGATGGCGTCGACTGGGTCCGACTTGCCCTGCCGCCGGCGCTCTTCGCGATTTGGGCGAGTGACCTCGATCACCTCGATGCCGCCTCGACGCATGAAGCGAGTCAGTCCAGCCCCATAAGTACCCGTCCCCTCGACACCCACCTTGGTGATAGTCCCGAATGACCCCAGCCACGACACCAAGGACCGATAGCCCTTCGGCGTTGTGGGGAAAGACTCAACACCTAACACCCCACCTACGGGGTCGAGTGCCGCGGCGACATGGACGTCAAGGTGTGTATCAACACCTCCAGTGATTGCCCGCGCGGCTTCTACGATGGTCATCGCCATCCCTTCCTTCCTAATGATCAAGGGGTGGCACGGCCGTCCCGGGAAGGAGTGACGGTGGGGATCGACCTGCTGCTACAGGACGATCCATCACCCCTCTGGAACGGGGCGTGCCGCGTTTACGCCCAGCGCACTTCAGTACTTGACCGTACTGAGCGATTCACACATTGACGCGGATACCGCCCTGTCATCCTCACTGCAACTGCCGGG
>DASPVS010000027.1:0-2000 GCA_035622235.1 Acidimicrobiales bacterium
GACGATCACAGGAACCACTACGACCACCATCGCGTTCAGCAACTGCACCGGTGGAAACACGGGTGGAGCTTCGAACCCGATCCCGACGACTTCGCTGGCGACAGGTGGAGTGATTCCGTGGGTCGACGGCAACACCACGACGATCGGGGCGCCTACTTTGACGTCTCCGAAGAGTTTGGTGAAGAAGTGCGTGAAGCTCTACGGAGCGGGGAGCAGTGAGGACAGCGCAACCGGTCCCGTATCGGCTAGCACCACTGGGGACAGCCCGATCCCAGGCACGTTCTCAGGCGAGGTCTGCATAGATCCGGCCGGGGGCTTGCATTTGTTGAAGCCTTCGACGTCCGACTGACACGCAGATGCTCTGAGCAGATGGTCTCTTGTCTGCGAGAGCAAAAGATTGAGAAAGGGGCCCCGCCATCAGGCGGGGCCCCTTTTTGTCTTCCATAACAAGCGTCAGCGATCGTCGGCTTGCCGCAAACTGATGCGGTTCCCATCGAGATCTCGAAACGATGCAAAGCGACCGCCGGGCTGATCAATCGGGTCTCCCAAAAAGCGAACGCCGCGTTCTGTCATTGCACGGACGTCACGGTCGAGGTCGTCGCTCTCGAGTACCAGTCCGCGGATGCACCCGGCGGGCATCTCGTCGAACCAAGTGACCAAAGTCAGACTCGTTTGTGCTCCGGGCCAGCCGACTTGGACCCAGCGTTGGTCGTCACCCCAGGTGTTATCAACCAGCACGGTCATGCCCACCTTATCGACGTAGAAGCCTTTAGCCGATTCCTGGTCGCTCACCGGAATCGAGAGCAACTTCACGTGCATCGGCGCTTCTCCATTCACGTATCGGCGATACCCGATAGCATAGGCAGATGCCTCGTCCGTCATCAAGCGAGGACATCTTCCGGGCGATCGCCGATCCCACTCGTCGGCGAATCATCGAACTCCTCAACGTGCGTTCGCATAGTCCGAGCGAGTTGGCTGACGCATTCGACAGTTGCCAATCAACGGTGTCCGAGCATCTCGGCGTGCTCCGGAGGGCCGGGGTGGTCAAGTTCGAGGAGATTTCAGGACGACGTACCTACTATCTCCTTCCTCATGCCCTCGACGAAGTCGCAAAGTGGGCGGAAGCGCAGCGAGTGCGGCACAGAGGAGGTCGTTCCCCGAGATCCCAATCACACCGTCGTGCGAACTCGTCGCCGTGACCCCCACCCGCAACGAGCACGCCTATGGGAAATCCTCCAGGCTGGGATCCCGAGGCGGATCGAGCGCGAGGTTTGTAAGGGGAACGGAGAAGGCTTCGATCCCAGCAGCATTCACGAGACGGCGCTAGATGATGTGATCGTAGATCGAAGAAGATCCTCGTGTTGCTATCGCAGCGACTTGAACGCCGCCCGGATCTCGGTCGCGAATAACTCAGGCTCCTCCCAGGCTGCGAAGTGCCCGCCCTTGTCGGCCTGGTGGTAATAGGTCAGGTTGGGATAGGACTTTTCGACCCAGCTCCGCGGGGCGCCGAAGATCTCACCTGGGAACTGAGTGAAGCCGACTGGGATGTTCACATTCGGACGTTGCTGTCCGACCGCACGCGCTGCGGCCTGAGTGTTCTCCCAGTAGCTTCGAGCAGCCGTGGCCCCTGTGCGGGTAAGCCAGTACATCGTGATGTTGTCCAAGACGTTGTCCCGAGTGAGACCGCCCGAGGGCTGCTTGTCCAAGAACGCGCGCGAGATCTTGTAGTAGGCGTCCGTGTCGTGGTCGAGCATCCAGGCAGCCAGTGCGACAGGGGAATCAAGGAGCGCGTAGCCGATCGTTTGTGGACGCGTGTTCTGCTCGATCAGATAACCGTTCCCACTCGTTCTGAAAGTCTTGATCGCGTCCAGCGCCGCGCGTTCTTCATCGGTGGGGTTGTCAGAGGGATAGCCACCGCCGAGGCCCGCAAGGAGCAAATTCATGTGGATGCCGACTAGACCTTCTGGTGCCTGACGGCCCATCGAGTCGGTGACGGCGGC
>DASPVS010000028.1:0-2858 GCA_035622235.1 Acidimicrobiales bacterium
GAAGTCGAGGTCCGAAGTGGTGGTATTGGCGGCCTCGCTGTGCACATCGGTGCCCGAGTGGCCGCGGTAGCGGCAGCGGGTGAGATCGCAGTCTCAAGCACGGTCAAGGAGCTTCTGGCCGGCTCCGGAATCGAGTTCACCGACCGGGGAGAACGCGACCTCAAAGGCGTGCCCGGTACGTGGCGGCTGTATGTCGTGACCGCCTCGTGACAGGGTCGTCCACCACTATCGCTGTCCGCCGTCGACCGAGAATGTCTGACCCGTGATGTACGAAGCTGCGTCGCTGGCCAGAAACAGGATCGCGGCGGCCACTTCTTCGGGTCGACCAATGCGCCCAATCGCCGTGCTGGCACCCATCGCGTCGCGGTCGAGACCAGCCACGTCCCACGCCGCTAATGCGCGCTCGGACGCGATACCCCCAACGGCGAGGCAGTTCGCTCGGATTCCGTATTGTCCCCATTCGGCGGCGGTCACTCTGGTGAACATCTGGAGCGCCGCCTTCGATGCCGAGTAGTGCGCACCGTTCCTCACTCCGTGGACGCCAGCTCCGGAAGAAATGTTGACGATGGCACCCGAACCTTGATCAATGAAGTGAAGCCCCGCTTGCCGTGTGGTGAAGTAGGCCGCTCGTACATTCAGGTCGAAGCTGGAGTCCCAAGCCTTGGTGGGTAGGTCACGGAGGGGACCCATGCGGGTCCCGCCGGCGTTGTTCACGAGGATGTCCACCCGACCAAGCTCCGCGATGGTCCGCTCGACAAGGGTGTTGACCTGATCCTCCTGCTTGACATCGGTGGGAACGACCAGGCAGCGGCGATCCGTGGAGGACCTCAACCGCTCCGCGGTGTT
Source organism: Acidimicrobiales bacterium (assembly GCA_035622235.1). Lineage (GTDB taxonomy): Bacteria > Actinomycetota > Acidimicrobiia > Acidimicrobiales > UBA8190 > DASPVS01. The sequence continues at coordinate 847 of DASPVS010000028.1, forward strand.
CTCCAAGTCAGAGACGGTGCGAGCAGCCACAGCGACATCTGCCCCATGCTCGGCGAGAAGCAGCGCAGTCGCCGCGCCGATCCCGGTGCCCCCGCCGGTCACGATTGCGACTCGACCGTCGATCCTCAGCAGGTCTCGCATGTGTTCACGCTCCTTGAGTTCGAAGGTCATCGAGAGCACCCGCAGGCTCTCGTCGAACGCGGGCTCAACCTGGTACGTCCCCTATTGAGGTGTCGTCGTCCTCTGAAGAACGGGTGTCAACCCATCGCACCATCGCTCTTCAGCTGGAAGATGTCGTTGTCTAAACGATCGAACTCCCGAAGAAGTTCATCGGTGTGCCGCCATCGCGGGGACGAGGGTCTCCTGGGGATGACGAACAAGCCAATGGTGCCTACTGCCATATCCTGACGGTGCTCTCGTAGGCTAACCGGAGGAACTCATCGACCGGGAGCTGTTGGAGCTCGCTCGACAGCACCTCGACGCACACCATGCCGTCGTAGTCCTTGTCCTTCAACGTCTGGACGATACAAGCGAGGTCGATATCTCCCTCGCCCGGCCATGTCCGGTGCATCGACTCGGTGAGCATGTCTTCTCCGGACGCCGGGAGGCCATCGGAGATCTGAACATAAGCCAAGAGCCCCCGGGGGAGCGCCTCGAGATCCTCGAACGTGCTCGGCCCGCGCGAGAAGTGCCACGTGTCCACCATCACTCGGCATCGGTGTGGTCCCAGGTGTTCTGCGACCTGGCGGGCAACCCCGATCGAGTCGACCCCCGATTCGGGGGCGAACTCGATGGCCATCCTTCCTCCACGCGCCTCGACTTGGTCGGCGATCAGGCCGAGCCGGGCCAAGGACTCGTCGTGCAACCTGGTGAAGTAGTTCACCAGTACCCAGGCGCCGGGACAGACCTCCAGGACGGGAAGCACTTGCTCGAGCGCGGTGGCGACAACGGCTGGGTCCCTCCGAAACGTCAAACCCGTGAGCTCCGCACAGGCGACGCCGGCGTCCGCCAACAGTCTCGGCAGGTCGGCAAGGGACCGGCCTTCCTCGGACAACACCCGAGTGACGGTCGGGCGCAATGAGACGAAGGCGAATCCGGCCTCTGCACAAGCGCGAGCATCATCCTCGACGCTCCGACGTTCGTCGGCCCGGATCGAGCCCGGGCTGATGCACAGCGGGGGAACACCCGACCTCGACGGCTCGATCCTCGTGTTTCGTTGGTTGTTCACTGAGGACACTCGTACCGTCGGTGCCGAACTTCAGCCCTCGGGGCGCGAGCGTCTTCGCCCGGAGAAGAAGGTGCTCAAGAGTCGACCGCACTCTTCGGCAAGCACGCCGCCGGTGACCGACACCTCATGGTTGAGGCGCTCGTCTCGACAGAGCTCGTAGAGCGATGCGACGGCACCCGCCTTCGGGTCGAGAGCGCCAAAGACGAGTCGTCCGAGGCGCGCGTTGACCATCGCGCCGGCGCACATCGCGCACGGTTCGAGCGTGACCACGACGGTGACCTCCCCCAGGCGCCAGTCCGACTGTGCTCGTGCCGCGTCGCGCAAGAGCAGGAGTTCGGCATGCGCAGTGGGGTCTTTGCGCAGTTCGCGCTCATTGTGTCGCCGTCCGATGACCACCCCGTCGCGCAGGGCGACGGCTCCGACTGGTACGTCGGCATGCTCGAGCGCGCGTTGTGCCTCAGCGATCGCAAGACGCATCGCCTCCACGTCGGAATCAAGTGGATCCCCCTGGCCCAGTGACACGAGAAGCCCTCCCGATCTCTTGGGCGCTACGCAGCCGGCGATCGGCGGAGGATCAATTCGGCTCCTCAGGGTTCGTGGTGGCCAGTGGTCTTCCGAGCGGAGGAGGTGGGATTTGAACCCACGGACCCGTAAAGGTCACACGATTTCCAATCGTGCCGATTCGGCCGCTCTCGCACTCCTCCGGGAGCCCACCTGCAACGAACCGAGGGGGCCGGCAACGAGGCTATCGTCTTCCTCCCGGGATGCTTCGGATGCGACCCGG
>DASPVS010000029.1:0-5526 GCA_035622235.1 Acidimicrobiales bacterium
CCACACTCACGCCGGGATCCTTTCCCACGACGACGTGATCGGTCTCGAAGAGGGCTCGACGGTGCCTGGGTCCACCGGCCGGCGTTTTGTCGTCGTCAGGCCGACGCTGGCTGACGCCGTTCTGAAGATGCCTCGCGGTGCACAGGTCATCTATCCGAAGGATCTCGGTGCGATCATCTTGGGCGCCGACATCGGACCGGGGATGCGCGTGCTCGAAGCCGGAGTCGGATCGGGCTCGCTTTCGATGATGCTCCTGCGAGCCGGTGCCGAAGTCGTCGGCTACGAAATACGCCCGGATTTCGCCGAACGAGCTCGGGAGAACGTGGACGCCTGGGTGGGGTCGGAGCGATACACGGTCGAGCATCGCGACATATACGAAGGAATCGACGAGTGCGCGTTCGATCGAGTCGTTTTGGATCTGCCCGAGCCTTGGCGAGTCATTCCGCACGCCGAACGCTCGATGCGCACGGGCGGAATTCTCCTCTCGTATCTGCCAACCATCAATCAGGTGTCCGAGTTGCGACGTGCGATCGACCGGAGCGCATTCGGGATGGCGGAAACTGCGGAGTTGATGCGCCGCACATGGCACGTGGAAGAACGGTCGGTCAGGCCGGACCACAGAATGGTCGCACACACAGGGTTCATAACGACCGCCAGGCTCCTCGTGGCCGATTCACCGTGACGCCGCTCTGCTCTGGTCGATTAACGCTCAGCCCTGCTCGATTAACGCTCAGCCCTGCTCGATGAAGATGCACTCGCCGGGACACTCCTCGGCGGCCTCTGTGACGGCATCCTCGAGGTCCTCGGGGACGAGAGCCATGCCCGCGGAGCCGCCGGGATCGTTGCGCACCGCGTCGTCCTCTTTCACGTAGGCGAGGCCGTCGTCGAGCAGCGTGAAGACGGCCGGCGCGATCTCCTCGCACAGGCCGTCGCCCGTGCACAGATCCTGATCGATCCAGACCTTCATTCCGCTCGCCTCTCCTCTGCCTTCGACGCGAAATTACCGATTCTTCCAAATTCTTCGGATCGGCCGGGCCCCTTTCTTGAAGAGGAGATCGGCCCCCCAAAGCGACCACGCGATCGCCCCACAAGATCCGCAGCCTTTCAAGAGCGTACCCGGCCAGGATCGGCTAAGCGGACTGGGGGTACGCGCTGATTGCGCGTCGTCCGGTGTATGGTCGAATCGGCAGTCGGTTTGGGCGTCAAGACGCGTAGTAGAGAGCCCGAGGAGGTGGTTCCGACGGCCGATTCCGAGGAACAACAGCTGCGGGCGCTCAAGGCTGAGCTGGAGCACCTTCGGGATCGAAGCGCCCAGGCCGAGGAAGAGGTGACGCTTTTGCGACGCCGTCTCTCGGAGGGACCCGGGCGCGTCCAATCGCTCGAAGAACGCCTTCTCGAGTCGAAAGGCCAGCTCGCTCAAGCTGTCTCACAGAATGAGAAGCTGACTTACACGCTCCAGCAGGCGAAAGAGCACATTGCCGCGCTGCGTGAGGAAGTCGACAAGCTGACCCAGCCACCGAGCGCGTACGGCACTTTCATGGGCACGAACGACGACGGCACGGTGGACGTGTTCTCCGGAGGGCGGAAGATGCGAGTCGCCGTTCACCCGGAAATAGAGATCGAGGAGCTCCGCAGGGGCGAGGAAGTGGTGCTCAACGAGTCACTCAACGTAGTGCTCGCCCGCCCGGGCGAGGACTCCGGAGAAGTCGTGACCCTGAAGGAGGTGCTCGAGGACGGGCGTCGTGCGATCGTCTACGGACGCGCCGACGAGGAGCGCGTCGTGGAACTGGCCGATTCGCTCGCCGGAGTGCACATCCGCGCCGGGGACGCGTTGCTTATGGAAATCCGATCCCAGCTCCTCGTGGAGAAGCTCCCGAGGCCGGAGGTCGAAGAGCTCGTCCTAGAGGAGGTCCCCGACGTCACCTACGCGGACGTGGGTGGGCTGGACGACCAGATCGAGTCCATCGTCGACGCCGTCGAGCTTCCGTATCTTCATCGGGGACTCTTCAACGAATACCGTCTTCCGGCGCCGAAGGGGATACTCCTCTATGGGCCGCCGGGATGTGGCAAGACCCTGATCGCAAAAGCGGTCGCCAACTCGCTCGCCAAGAAAGTCGCCGAAGTAACCGGGAACGCGAGCATCCGCAGTTATTTCCTCAACATCAAGGGCCCAGAACTCCTGAACAAGTACGTCGGCGAAACGGAACGACAGATTCGTCTGGTCTTCCAGCGGGCGCGTGAAAAGGCCGAGGAAGGCGTGCCGGTGATCGTTTTCTTCGACGAGATGGACTCTTTGTTCCGCACCCGTGGAACCGGCATCAGCTCTGACATCGAGTCGACGATCGTTCCTCAGCTCCTTGCAGAGATCGACGGAGTCGAGACGCTTCGTGACGTGATAGTCATCGGCGCTTCGAACAGGGAGGACTTGATCGACCCCGCCATTCTGAGGCCCGGTCGACTGGACGTGAAGATCAAGATCGAGCGCCCCGACGAGGAAGCAGCCGCTCAGATCTTCGCCCGCTATCTCGCACCCGACCTGCCTCTAGATCGTGAAGAGGTCGAGCGACTCGGCGGTAACGACGCTGCCAAGGCCGTAGCCGCCATGATCGAGGCGACGGTCTCCGAGATGTACCTCGCCGACGAAGAGAACAAGTTCCTCGAGGTTACGTACCAGAACGGGGACAAAGAGGTGCTGTACTTCAGGGACTTCGCGTCCGGAGCGATGATCGAGAACATCGTCCGTCGAGCGAAGAAGCTCGCGATCAAGCGTGCGATCGCAGGCGAGGGAGCGGGCATAAAGACGGCAGACCTTCTCGAATCGATCAGGCGCGAATACAAAGAGAACGAAGACCTGCCCAATACGACCAACCCGGACGACTGGGCGAGGATCTCGGGCAAGAAGGGCGAGCGAATCGTCTACGTTCGGACGTTGCTCGCCGACACCGACGAGACCAGGGGCGGGCGCTCCATCGAGCGCGTCGGAACCGGTCAGTACCTCTAGTTTCCCGTCGCTCCATCGCATAACGGGAACCACCCGCTAGGGTCGGTCTATGGCCGTTCCGAAGGTGTGCGGCATCGAGACCGAATACGGGATCCACCACGTCCGTGGTGACGGCAATCCCGTCGCGTCATCGTCGTTGCTGGTGAACGGATACGTCTCGGATCTGGCCAGAGTTGGTTGGGACTTCGAGGACGAGAGCCCGGGCAACGACGCGCGGGGGTTCGCACGCGAAGGATCACTCCCGCCCGAAGTCGAGACTCATCTGGTCAACGCGGTCTTGACGAACGGCGCGCGTTACTACGTCGATCACGCCCATCCCGAATACTCGACACCCGAGTGCCTCGACGCGGGGGAGGCGGTTCTCTACGACCGCTCGGGAGAGGAGGTGCTTCGACGGTCGATGACCTCCGCCCAGCGCCTGATCCCCGAAGACCAGTCGATCGTCGTCTACAAGAACAACTCCGACGGCAAAGGGAATTCTTACGGCACGCACGAGAACTACTTGATGGACCGTGCAGTTCCGTTCGCGCGGATCGCCCACCTCGTCACTTCGCACTTCGTTACGCGCCAGATTTACTGCGGGGCCGGAAAGGTGGGAACAGAGACGCCGGGCGCGAGCGGACGGGACGTCACCTTCCAGCTCTCGCAACGCGCCGAGTTCTTCGAGGAGGAGGTCGGGCTCGAGACGACGCTAAAGCGGCCGATCGTGAACACCCGCGACGAGCCTCACGCCGACCCACAGAGGTACCGTCGTTTTCACGTGATCGTGGGTGACGCGAACCTCTGCGAGGTGGCCACGTTCGCAAAGATCGGCACTACGGCACTGGTCCTCGCGATGATCGAGGACGACGCGTTCGGCAACGTGGACTTGACCCTCGCCAACCCCGTCAAGGCGATCCGCCAAATCTCCTATGACCCGACGTTGCGCACCTCGGTGGAGCTCGCAGACGGCCGGAGCGCGACCGCTGTCGCCGTGCAATGGGAGCTGCTCGGGCTCGCACGTAAGTACGTCGAAGACCGGGGGTTCGAATGCGTGGGCGGGGAAGCGGTCGGATCTGCTGTGCTTCGCCGCTGGGAGGAGCTCCTTCAGGGGCTCGAGAGTGATCCGGCCGGCCTCGGGAGACAGCTCGACTGGGTGGCAAAGATGAATTTGGTCGAGGCCTACCGCGAGCGTCACGGGCTCGATTGGGAGGACCACAAGCTCGCGGCACTGGATCTCCAATACCACGATCTCAGGCCCGAGCGCTCTCTCTTTGCCCGTCTCGACACCGAGCGTCTCGTCACTCAGGGTGACGTCCTGGAGGCGACGACCGAGCCTCCCCGCCGGACCCGTGCGTACTTCAGGGGTCAGTGCCTGAAGCGCTGGTCGACATCGGTCGCGAGCGCCAACTGGGACTCGCTCGTATTCGACCTTGGGACCGATCCGCTGCGGCGCGTCCCTATGATGGATCCGCTTCGTGGCACGGCAGACCACGTCGAGGGGTTGTTCGATGAATGCTCCTCGCCGTCGGAGTTGTTGGCCCGGCTTAGCAGCTAGGAGAGGGAACTCAACCCATGGCAGAACGGGAGCAAAAGCGGAAGACGCAGACCACCACCCGCGAAGAGCAGGTGGCCGAAGAGGCGCCTGCTCCGTCGGCCCAGGGAGAGAAGCTGAAAGCCGAGCTCGACGACCTGCTCGACGAGATCGACGAGGTCCTCGAGGAGAACGCCGAGGAGTTCGTCAGGAACTACGTCCAAAAGGGCGGGGAGTAACGGAGTGACCCTGCCGCTGTTCACACCGGGGGAAGACCCCGGACCGAACTTCGCGGGCTTGCTGCGCCGGATCTCTCCCTCGATTTCGCCCAGCTCCGGGGCATCCTCGGCGGGAGGCGGCTCGGTAACCGTGCGGCACGGAACGACCGTGGCCGCGCTCCGATATGCGGACGGAGTCGTCATGGCGGGAGACCGTCGTGCGACAGAGGGCAACACGATCGCCCATCGGGCAATGGAGAAGGTGTTTCCGGCCGACCGGCACTCCGCCGTTGCGATCGCCGGAGCGGCCGGGCCCGCTGTCGAGATGGTCAAGCTGTTCCAGACTCAGCTGGAGCATTACGAAAAGGTCGAGGGACTCGCACTCAGCCTCGAGGGCAAGGCGAACCAGCTGGGCCAGATGGTTCGCGAACACCTCCCGATGGCGTTTCAGGGTCTGGTCGTCGTTCCTCTTTTCGCAGGGTACGACCTGGCCAGGGGGCAAGGTCGGATCTTCACCTACGACGTGACCGGCGGTCATTACGAGGAGGCCGAGCACGCTGCGACCGGTTCGGGCGGTCGCGACGCACGGACCACCATCAAGCTCGGCTGGCACGACGCGCTTTCGCGCGACGAGGCCATCGAGCTCGTCGTCCAGGCCCTTTACAACGCGGCAGACGAAGACGCGGCGACCGGCGGACCCGACGTGGTGCGGGGCATATATCCGGTGGTCGCAACAGTGAGCTCGGAAGGGTACGAGCGCGTGCCGGAGCCCGAAGTAGCCGAGCGCTTCGGCG
>DASPVS010000030.1:0-3573 GCA_035622235.1 Acidimicrobiales bacterium
GATCGCCCCCTCGCCCCCCACCTTCAGCTCCTTCGGTTCGACCGAAAGTCCGCCGCCGCCGGATCTTTGAAACGAGGAGACGGGTGCTGGGCTTCCCTTACCCGTCGAATAGCTGCCCATTCTTATCGCTCTCTTACGGCGGTCTCGGGTTGGAACGCGCCTCGTCGCGACGGTCGACCGTCCTTGGCCGGCTCCGTCAACGCTACGAATGGATCTCGCTTCGTCACCACATCTCGGTCGGGGTAAAAAGCGCGATCGAGTTCCCGATGAACGGCAGGCACGCAGCCCAGGGAAGGGGCGCGTCGCAACGCCTCAGACTCGCAGGCATCCCTGACAGCCGCTAGCGATTTCCGATCTGAACATTGCACGTGCACAGGTAGGTATGGAATCCGCGCACGTTTCGCCGCTTGGACCCGGTGTTGACCAGCTACAACTAGAAGTCCAAAATCCGGAAGATATTCAGCTCTCAAACCATTTGCCGAGGGGGAGTCCGTGAACAGGTCGCGATAGGTCTCCCAAAGAAGCGGGTCTTCATCGACCCGGAGTCGGCCCAAGGTCTCTCGCCCCGATCGGGAATTGAGCAGTCCGTATATTTGCGGGACCTTTTGCACAATCCGGTTGAGTTGAACAGGCGAGAGCTTCGGTGCGCCAGCCGACGTGGTCGCATCGAGTAAGAGCATGTCCGTGGGCACCGCCAAGAATGTTCTAAGTGGCGCCATCAACACCGCCCAGCGCCCGCAGCGGCTGCGGGACATCTTCGGTAAAGGCTGTGCCCAAGGGTGCGTGCCATCTCCACCATCTGTCCCCGGCGGACGACAATTCCGAAACCAACGTCCCTACCTTCAGCAAATACAATCCCTGAGTCCCGGCAATTGCGACCTACCCGATGTCATCCGCGAGAACCACATCGACATCGCCCTCTACGTCACCGGTGATCCCGGAGTACCGGCAGAGAAAATTGCTTGATCCCGACCAGCACGTAAGGTTTTGACATGTCCCACATTGGACGAAGGAAAGGTTCTGGCAGATCGGACAGCCCGTGAATTCGTCAGCGACGTAAAAGCGCCCCTCGGCTGAGAGTACCCCGCTTTGCGAAGACCCCTCCGTGCCTGGCTGCTCTGTCGCTTGCACCTGATCGAGCTGCCAATCTCCACCATCACTCACGAATCGCCCGACAAGTTGTTGACCGGTCTTCGCACAGCGAATTGGAACAAAGAGTCTCTTCGCCACTTCCTCACCCATGACAGATCACTCCGCTAGTACCCGCGTTGCTTCCGTCTTCGCACCACAACGACCCCGATAGCTGCGACGATAAGCCCGAAGGCGATGTTCGCTCCCCGGTAGGTTTGGCTTTTTTCACCTACCGCGACGATGACGACCGACAGGCCCCAGAAAACCAGGAGCCACGGCCAAAACCGCCGGAGTCGCCCCGGGTATTTCGGGTGGCTCTGTTTCGGTGGCGTCCACGCCTGCGTAGGAGGAACCCAGGGTTGCGGTGTGCCGGGAAACGATTGTCCATATGGATTTGCCGGCGCGCCAGGTGGCGTCCATTGCTGGACGACGGGCGCCGACAACTGAGGGGGGGACTGCGTTCGCGTCTTTCGAGACTGCAAACGCCTCCGCACGGAATGCTGGGACTGACCGCTGTGCGCTGATCGCGCCGGGGTCTTTACGGGGCTCAGACCAACTTGCCTACCCGTGCTCTTCCTCTGTGAGGCAGCTTCGAGCGCGCACCATGGACAGCTCGTCAGATGGCCGGCGTAACAGTGTCCCTTCAACTTCTGACAGGTAACAAGGGTGGAGGCCATCTTCCTGAGAGCGCTGCTCCACTCGATCCCGTCCGGTCGGGAGGAGGGATCCGTGGCACCGTCTACGAAAGCGCGAAGGAACAGAGCGCGGACCTCGTCGGTCAGTATCGAGAACGGCGGGGTCCCGGCCTGGGGAACGAAGTACTTGACACCCTTCTGGACGAACATCCCCTGTTCCGCCAGGGCAAAAACCGTGGGCTTCTCGCCCTTGCCGCTCCATTTGCCCGCGAAAGGCTGACGGCCTTCCATCAACAACTGATAGATGTGGACCGCCAGGGGAAAGCGATCGGATTCGACGCTGCGCTGGACCTTTTTCAAATCGGCGTGTAGCAGCTCGGGAGCCGTGAACTCCGGTCTTCCCACCTCACACAGAAACGCATGACCTGAACGACTGGGGACCTGCATGGAATCGCAGTCCACGAGCGTCACCAGTCCGTCGTTCTTCACGAGCACGTTTCGCTCGTTGAAGTCACCGATCACGTATCCGGACTCATGAAGCGCAGCACACGCCGTCGAGAGATTCTGGGCAACCTGGAGGAGGTACTTCCACGTAAAGCCGGGTAACCACGGTGCTTCCTTTGTGCCCCGCTTGCGATCGGAGGGATTGGAAACCATGTGCAACTCGGCGGAGGACATCGTGTCGATGAGCGGCATCAGAAAACCGACGAATCCGCCCCTGGCGTCGAGCACGGTTTCCTTCGGCCAGGCCAAAGACACGTGCCCCTGTCCGGCCTCAGGATCCTTAGGGGTGTTGTCGACCATCGCCTGGACCTTCGCTGCGAGCAGTCGCCCTTTGGCCGAAAGAACCGGTGGCAGGTAGCACTTGAGCACACAACCGGCGGGCTCGGAGACCCGGAAGATCGCCCCCTCGCCCCCCACCTTCAGCTCCTTCGGTTCGACCGAAAGTCCGCCGCCGCCGGATCTTTGAAACGAGGAGACGGGTGCGGTCGTCATGGCGCTCTCCGGACACCTATGACGAGGGACTTGTCGTCGCCGGTCCGATCCGCAGCACGCTCCAGAAAACCTGCTATCTGCTCATCTGTGGTGCCCGAAACAACAGCCGAAAAGACATCGTTGAAGAACGGCGGATAGGGCGAACCTTCCAGGGAATTGCTCGTGATCAGAAGCCGAAGTCCGTCGCTCGAGAGTCCGAAGGCGTTCACTTCGCACACCGGGCGGGAGGCCAGCTCCAAGTGAGGAAGTTCGGCACCACTCGTGATGAAGGTCGCTTCGTTTGCAAACTCACCGCGTTGTGGTGAAATCATGCTGGAGATCGTGCCGTCGCTCGAACGTACGGCCACGACTCCGTCACCGATCTCAGCCACCACGAATCGTTCGTCGGTAACCATCGCGACCATAAGCGTCGTCGCAAGATCGCGCAGCTTGACGCCCTCCTCGTCCGCTGTAACTTCTAGAGCTTTTCGTGCCCCCGAGAAGAGACGCCGTACCAGTTCGACGGCCGGATCTGTGTGAGATGTTGATTCGCTTTCATTCCCGACCTCTGCGAGGGACGCAACCTCTCTCCCTCCCTCAAAGTGTTCGATCCGAGCTTTTCGAGCCTCGTCCACGACATACGCGACGGCTGTTCGAGAACCCAATTCGGGTAGGAGCGCCGAACCCGCTCCATCTGCGACGACACCGATCGCGTCGACGAGTCCGCGGTCATCACTTCGCACCCACCCCCCCACGCTGTCGTGACAACCGATCCCCGCCTCGATGTGCATCGTGCCGGTTGCAGTCGCCTTCGCAAGAGTCCAGCCTGCTT